>CAYTDJ010000202.1:0-5608 GCA_964436265.1 uncultured Chloracidobacterium sp.
GAAAACGCCGGAAAAATTCGAACGGCGATACTCATCTCATATTTCGGAGCGGTATTGACGATCGCGATCGGCGTTACCATTTGGCCGATCTTACGACGCACCAGCGAGAGGCTTGCCCTCGCGTTAATTGCCGCCTGCATTATCAGTGCGACGCTTGACGCCGTTCATAACGCTTCGGTCATGGCGATGCTTTCATTCGCTAATCAAAACGTCAGAACTGAGGTCTCGCCCGAACTTGCAGGCGTCGTTTACGCGGGCCGTGTTTCTGCCCATTACGCTCAGCTGTTTGCGATCGGCGCGTGGATGTCGATTTTTTATGTCTCCATGTGGCGGTTTCGTCTAATACCAAGAATTCCCGCTGGTCTCGGACTTATCGCGGTCACGCTCCAGTTCGCGGGCGTCACGCTGTCGCATTTCATCGGCTACCCGATGCAGGGCGTGCTGGCAATGCCGCTTGCTCCGGTACATTTGACCGTCGGAATCTGGCTAATCATCAAGGGCTTTCCAAGTGTCCAATTTAGGGATCCAACAAGCGAGCCCAAGGCTTAACGACTATGAAGATCATCAAATACATATTTTCGCCGAACCATGAGAAGTATGAAGGCGTTCGCCCGATCAACGTTTATCTTCTCAGGCTGTTCTACTTCCTAATGTTCATCGGTGTCGCAACCGAAGCATGGCAAAAGCTCGCGACTGAGACTTCCTGGGACCATACAAAAGCAGTGGCTTGGTGCGTATGGGCCGCCTACCCAACACTAGCCGTGTTCGGACTGATCAGGCCGCTGCGTTGGCTGCCGATCTTCGTCTTTATGATCTTTTACAAGACTGTCTGGCTTTTTGTTGTGGCATACCCGTTATGGCGGGCGGGAACGCTTGTGGGCTCACCCGCTGAAGAAATGGCTCGGGTCTTTGTCGCGGCTCCTTTTCTCGTGATCATCGTGCCGTGGGGATATTTCGTCCGCGAATTCGTATTTCCGGCACGGCGATCAAGCTCGGGCTAATGCGATCTTGTCCTTTGTGGAATTTGCCTCAACGCTTGACCACCAATTGCTCGCAATTGGTGGTTTCATTTTAACAAATGGCAAATTTGAAATAATATAATCTCGTTCGGTTGAACCCGTGCGGTAAATATTGTTCTTCCTTACGACACGTTAATTGCAAATGCAAAACGTTTCCCGAGAAAAGGTCGCAGCCGCTGTCCTCTGCTTCATGCCTTTCGTGGCTGGCGGCCTAGGGGCTGCTTCACCGCTTCGGCAGTTCAGTGGTCATTTATTCATCGGGATCGCCGTGTTTGCAATTTTTGTTGTGACGGCATGGTACGCTGGCCTTAAAAAGGTTAGGTCAAAAGACGACCGGTTAAGATCCTTTGCTGTCTCTGGCTGTTTCTTTATTATTCCGTGGAGTTTGATCGGTCTATTGTGGACGGGCTTGGGAACCCCGTGGGATGCGATACCGGCCGATAATGTGATGCGATACCTTGTACTCGCTGTCTCATCGGTCGCTGTAACAATCGGTTTTTTCTGCCTGTATCGAGAAACCGTAGGATCCGGAGGGAAGAACGCTTCGGCTTTGATGCTGCCGATCGCCTTTCTGGCCGGCGCCTCGTACCTGACTTGGAACTGCTTTCAGGCAGGTGCCTGGCTTATCAGGTCTAGTCGAGGTGATGTGTCATCAGCATTGGCGGATATGAACATCCTAATGGACGTGCAGCTCTACTTTGCGACTATTCTGACGTATATTGCGTCGGCGGCGGCCGCGGCATCGATGTCTAACTCCGGCTTACTATCCCGCAGGTCAGCCATGGCATATTTCTCGATATCAGCGGCGGCGATCCTGCTTCTTCTACTCCGAGGGATCCCGTTTCCAAATCCGAATGCAGGCGTCGCACCTTGGTATGAAACTCCCGCCTTCATCGTGGGAATTCCGGCGTTTCCGTGGCTTCTGACCTTTATGATTGGGGTCGTCCTATTACGCAAACCTGAACACGGGAGCGGACAAGAGGCCTAACCTTTTCGACCAAGATTCTGTACAGCCGTGGAGTTAGCCTTTGTCTTGTCAAACGCAATGCCAAGTGTCGGCCCTTTCCATTCCGTATATGGATATTGTGATGGGCGATAGTTCTTCTCGATGGAATAGATCCACGCCTTGTAAAAGAAGAATTCCTTAGGCCTCGGTATATTCAGGTGCATCATGATCAGCCGCTGGTAGTATCGTATTCCGCTGCCATCGGTTGCCTGATGCAGCAGCCGTTGAAATAGGTCCTCGTTATCGTCGATATTCAAATGGAGCCTATAGTAAGACAGTGATTCCGGACCATAAGGCGATTGATATATTTCCCATTTCCAAACGTTCAGCGGCGGTCCGAACATGTGCAGCCCCTCGAAAATGTAATCTGTATCCCAAGCCATTGGCCGTTCTCCTATTCACATCGATAAAACTAGTGCATTGGAGAAGACGAATTAACGGCCGCCGATGGGACAAGCAAAAGGCCGCACTCAATTAGAGATGCGGCCTGCGTCAATTATATAAATTCGGCTAACGTCTATTGCGCTGCGTCACGCCCATAAGGCGCGAAGGGTAAGTCGCGAAATTCTCTATCTCCACGACGTATTCGTTAAGCTTCTTGTCCCGCTTCCATCTTATCTGAGCGGCCTCGATCAGAGTGCCTTCGCCTTTCCCGGTCGCCGGATCGATGAAAAGTTCCACATACCCAAATGGATAATCGCGTGATCTATATCCGCCTCGTATCTCGCTGATGTTGATCCAACGTTCAAAGATCGCACGAATTCGTTTTTTCCCATCCACCGTGTCAACGCGAACGCTGTTGAGTGTTCGCCCCAACCGCGATCCGACCGAAAAGCTCCCAAGATCGTTCTTGCGAATATTATTTAGTAGATCGTCCTGGCCGCCTTCCTGTAAAACGGCGAGCTGGCGGTCGGCATCGTCATCGGACGTTGTGCCGTTAATGATCAGCGAGAACGTGTTCGTGGTCGTTCGCGTATTGCGGCCGAAACCATAACTCACGATCGTGCCCGTATAATTTTCTCTCGATTGGGCTATGGCCGGCAACGCGGCCGCGGCAGCGATCAAGAACAGAATTGGCGTCACCAAAATGCTCTTTTTCATTCTATAAAACCCTCCTTATTGTTATTGTTGGATGAATCTATTGTACTTCTGTTTGCATCGGCTTTTGAAAAACCCGCCGCCTGCCGATACGATATTCACAAATGGAAAACCGGGAAATAATGACGGAAGCGGACATTTACGCCTTTGGGATCGAAATAGTATGCAAACAGCTTGAAGCAGACGGCTGGGCGATCGAATCGGCAGATGTCGAAGCTGATCGGTCGTCTGAACCGCAGATCACCGCACACAAAGACGGCGAGCTTGCGTTCTTTGTAGTTCGAACTGGCGTTTACCCCGCGAGAGGCCGATTTGAGGAAGGCCAGGAAGCCTTCAATACCCTTGTAAAGCATGCACAGGCTCACGGGGCGTCATGCTACTTTGCCAGCGTCGGCATTGCTAATAGCGAAGGGAAAACAGAGGAAGAAATGGCGATTCCGGTCAAAGGCGTCGGATTCAACGTGCAATTTGACGGCTTGATAAAAATGGAATTGCCGCCAAATGCCGCCCAAACAAATAACGTGATATGAACAAGAACAGGCTCGAAGCGTTTAGTGACGCCGTTATCGCTATTATCATGACGATAATGGTACTCGAACTTAAGATACCCCACGGCGCAGACCTCGAAGCCATACGCCCCCTGTTACCTGTTTTCCTTTCGTACGTCCTGAGTTTCATTTATCTCGGCATCTATTGGAATAACCACCACCATATGCTTCAGGTCACGCGAAAGGTGAATGGGAGCATCCTGTGGGCAAACATGCACCTTCTGTTTTGGTTATCCTTGATCCCTTTCACCACGGGTTGGATGGGCGAAAATCATTTCGCCGCCCTGCCAACGGCACTCTACGGTGTCGTTCTCCTATGTTCGGCGATCGCCTATTCGATTCTTCAAGGCTTGATAGTCCGTCATCACCGGGGCCATGACAACACCCTCGCGACGGCGGTAGGAAAAGATCTAAAAGGAAAGATCTCGATCGCGTGCTACATCGCTGCGATACCCGTCGCATTTCTTAATCAGTGGATCTCCGACGGGCTTTACGTTATTGTTGCGATAATTTGGCTGATCCCAGATCGGCGCATCGAACGATCGGTCTACGCCGATCATGAAGCAGGCGATGAAACATAAAGGGCTGCCCGTTTCTCGCGGCAGCCCTTTTGTTTCGTTTATATTTGCTGGATCAGTTTGCCGAACCTCCTCGGCCAAAGATCATTCTAACTATCAATAATAGAATGACCGCACCGAGGATAGACATGATCCAGCCTGCCGCATAATTTTCGCCCGCCCACAGAGACCGCGCAACGAACCCTCCAATAAACGCGCCTCCGATCCCTAAAACCGCGGTCAACAACCAACCGAGCGGTCCGTCCGGAAATGCTTCCTTACCAGGCAATAGCAATCTCGCTAAGACACCAACGATTAAACCGACAATAAGCTGCCAAACTAGTCCGACCATGGTTTTCTCCTTTCTTTAAAGATTCTTAAAACTGTTGCTGTAGGCTAATTATTACTCTTTCGGATCGAGATTCACAAGATTTTATTTATGAAGGCAAATTCAATGAACCAAACGCCAATGAAATGTGTGTATTGGAACGATACGATGCGGTCCTGAGGAACTGCAAAGATGCGAAGAAAATGTTGGTCAACGTTCTGGCATCATGATTGCATTCTGAATCGGTGTAGTAAATGAACATACGAGTTAGGGAGGAAATTATGGCAGAAGAAAATTCAACCGGAAGCAATCTTATCTGGGCGGTCGCAATGATAGTGATCGTTGGCATCGTAGCTGCAACGTTGTTTTATAGCGGCTTCCTTAGCCCTAAAAAGAAACAGGATATAGACGTTGAGATCAAAGTGCCGAGCGCGGCAAATACTCGATAGATACGGTATAGGATGAATAGAAAAGCCCGCTTTTCGGCGGGCTCTTTTTTATATCTTGTCTTCGAGTTTATGCCGTTTGATCATTCCGTATAGTCGGGGCCTATACAGACCCAACAAATTGGCGGCAGCTTGTTTGTTCCCGTTTGTGCGAGCCAATGCGGCTAATACTACCCCGCTTTCGATACCGTCAAAGACGTCATTCTGCGTTTCACCATCGACTGGATCAGGCAGACGATCGACGATCAGCTTTCCGACCTCTGAAAACAGGTCCTCGCTACCCATGAACCGCGGCAGCGAAACGCTATTTGAAACAGAGGTGGATGATAAAGGAATGTCGTTGGTTATCGAACTTCCGCCGGCTGCCGCACCTACTGCGACCGCGGGTTCGGAATTCGGAATATCAAGCCGCTCGATCTTATCGCCCTTGCTGAGTAGAACCGCTCGCTCTATCGAATGTTGTAGTTCCCGCACGTTGCCTCGCCAAGTATAATTGAGCAACTGATCATAGGCCGATTGAGAAAATTCTTGTCCTTTTCGACCGTATTTTTCGCCGTACAGATGTAGGAAATGTTCAGCCAACATCGGCACATCTTCCATCCGGTC
>CAYTDJ010000203.1:0-5570 GCA_964436265.1 uncultured Chloracidobacterium sp.
TGCCGGGTAAAACTAACGACTTTATGACCTTTATTCGTACCCACACCATCCCCTTCATGGAGGAACAGAAGAAACAGGGACTGATCGTTGGATATGGTTACTTTACTAAGCCCACAACCGAAGGCACCGGTGACTGGGACCTGGGACTGCTCGTCACGTACAAAAACTATGCGGACGCTTTAGATTTCAATGCCGAAAGAAACGCAAAATTCGATGCGATCGGCCTTGCACATTACGGCAACGCAGATGCGAGGACGAAGGCCAATGACTCACTGAACGGTATGCGAACCGTGACCCAGACCGTGCTCGTCAGAGCGCTGACATTTAATCCGATGCCGAAGTAGTGGATCGCCGCACTTCACAAAGGAAAAGGCCACGTCACCCGACGAGGCCTTATTATTTTTCCGATGGCCTTTTTTATAGACATATTTGCGTTAAAGAATGTAGGATTGGGCAGAACATTGGTTAGCGGCCTTGAAACTGACTCGATCCTTACACTCTGGAGGAAAATAAATGGTTAGATCACTATTTGTTCTGATCGCGGTTATCGCTATCGCGTCGTTTTTCGTTGAACCGGCATTCGGACAGTTCACGATCCCAAAGGTCAAGCTGCCAAAGATCACAAAGAAGGAAACTCCGGCGACATCCAGCGAAACCGACGGTGTCACAAAGACCGAAGACTCGTCACAGGGGATGAAGGGCGGCGGCGTTCGCGGCGTCCCGATCGCGGGTGCAAAGATGACATTTTCGAATAACCCGGACGGCTCGAATCCTAAGACGACCTTTACGTCTTCAGAGAACATCTACGGCCGAATAGATTTCGGCGGCAGGACCATGTATGACGCCTTTGGATGGAAAGCGATGGGCAACAGGGATTTCTATTACGTCAGCTACTTTCTAAAGATCCTGCCGGCGGGTCAACAGGGTTGGGAACACGATTGGCACAACGGACGCAGCTATACGCTCGTCACAAAGGCGGAGGCTCAGAAGACCTTCTGGAACTTCGACGTGCTTCCCGATCCGGCGAACGCATCAACGCTCTCGGGAGCTATCGCCGATGAGCTGGAATACTACAAGTGGGTCTCCGGAATGTGGCCGGAGATCAGAGACGTGGACGCTGCACGCCGCACCTTTCCCCAGAACGGAATGTACAACATCGACATAACGATCTATGGCGATTCGTACGACGACTGGGGTAAACCGGCAGGAGAATTCGAAAAGTTCCCGACCGTTTCGGCCGTAATTCCTTTTCAATTCAGCGGTACCGACGGACAAAGGCTGGCATCGGGCTACAAGAAAGCAGCGGAAACTATTGAGTCCGCCAAGAACCGAAAAGAAATGCTCCATGCGATGCCGGATTGGTGGGCGAAGGCGTCAAATCCGCCCGAACCGAAACTGGCTCCCGCGCGTCTCGTCCCTTTGATCAAGGGCTTCATCGGCCAGTGGAACCTGACGTACATCAAGCACATGATCGTCTCGTACACCGGACCGCTTTGGGTGATCCAGAAGAATGATCTTGGGATACCGGAATATCGCATGGTGAGCCCGTACATCTACGTCATCTATAAGGACCCGAAGGACAACTCGTGTCAGGTCGGAGCCTTGTACATGCGCGAACCCTATTCGGGCGGCGGCACTTATGGCTCCCCGTATTTGGGCGGCATCCGCGACATACAATACATAGACTGTGCCGCGGTCAAGTGATCGCCCGACTTGATCCTAAAAGACCACAGTATCTGGAGCGTCATGGTTGATCAGATCCCACCATTTTTTGCTGAGGATCATTTGGCGCTCCATTCGTCATCGACGGTGATCACAATTGAATTTTCAGGCGGCCAGACGTTAACGCTTCACCGTTTCATGGTCAAGTATGAAGATCGGCGGTTTGCCGGCGGTTCACTTGGTTTGTTCCGAAACTCTCCCCGAATAGCTGAATGATCTTTGTTTCATTTCTTTGGAAGGCCGTACGGAGAATCACGATCGGACTCGCCGTTTGTATTTTGGCTGCGCTTGCGGCCGGAACCATTTACCAGTTTGTCTCAACGAATTTAGACGAAAGTAATTACCCTCCGCCGGGACAAATTTTAGACGTAGAAGGCCGCAGCATTCACCTTAACTGTACGGGCGAAGGTTCGCCTACTGTCGTTCTCGAATCTGGACTTGGCGGCGGCTCACTTGATTGGGGCCTCGTCCAACCCGAAGTCGCGATGTTTAGCCGTGTGTGCAGCTATGACCGTGCCGGTATTGCGTGGAGTTCTTCGAGTGATGGACCTCGCGACGCAATTAAAATTACCGACGAACTACACAAGCTGCTCGGTGCGGCCCATATCGCTCCGCCGTATGTTTTGGTCGGACATTCGATCGGTGGCGTTTATGTCCAAATGTTTGCGGCTCGGTTTCACAATGAGGTCGCCGGTGTTGTGCTTATCGATTCTTCTCACGAGAGTCAACTTTCACGCATTTCCGGAATTCCCGGGTTCGTTCCTTATTTAGCCAAGGCCTCCGCCCCGATCGGCATTGCCCGGATCGTGAACAATCTAGAAGACGCTCCGAATTTCTCACCCGAGGCAAAAGCCAAACGAGCCGCTCTTTATTCGCGCAACGCTTCCGTTTATGCATCTGCCGACGAAATGTCCGCCATTTCCGACAGTCTGGCGCAACTCCGTGATTCTCCGATGCGGCTTGGGGACAAACCGCTGTTCGTTTTATCTCGAGGACTTAGCGAGGGAACCTCACCTGAAATTGAGGCCGCTTGGCGTGAACTTCAGATCGAACTCGCTGATCGTTCGTCCAATGGAAAACTGGTGATCGCTCAGAAAAGTGGTCACTATATCCATTTCTCAGAACCGGAGTTGGTGGTCGATGCGATTCGCAAGGTTGTCCGAGCGACCTCGAACAACCCGTGACCCCGACGACCAAAATGGACTCGGGTACTGGACGGAACTCTGCAAATGACCATTGACGATCCCTTTTGCTCGACCTATTGATACGTGCTAAATTCCCTGTTATTTGATCATGCCGACATCTGTTTCCGACCACCCTTCACGTCCGCTGCCTGGCCATGTGGCGGTTATTGGAGCGGCCGGCGGTCTTGGTCAGGGCATCCTCAAAATATGCCGTGCCGAGGGGATCGGGTTTACCGCCATAGTTCGCTCTCGGCCGGAGCGGATTACTGAAGTGCCGGCAGGTTCACGGGTTGCCGTGGTCACGTCTCTTGCTGACCGGGTCGCTCTGACGGATGCGTTTACCGGTGCCGATGCCGTGCTCGCCGTTATGGGAACGACGTCGACAAGCTATGACCGCTCAGCCCTTTTATCGGCAAATATTGAGTCGATAAAGGCGTCAATGGCTGATTCGGGCGTCAATCGCATCCTGATCATAAATACAATGGTTGCCGCACCGCCTGGGAGTCCGATGACCCGCGTTATGCGTTTTTTCTCCTGGATGCCCGGGACGATCGGGCGCGGTGCTACGGAGCAACAGGCAGTGGTTGATGCTATTGGCAATGGTTCATTCTCGTCGCTTCGCTGGACTCTGGTTCGAGCCGGAGTCAACGCGAAGGGAAAAGATGAGCCTCCCGTGGCTTCACGGGACTGGGACGGCTCTCTAAATTCCTGGTTCCCGGTATCGTATGAAGCTATGGGACGCTGGATGCTCGAGGAGGCGGCAGCGAATCAGTTTGTCTGCGCTGCGCCGCTCGTATCACGTCGCCGAAAATGAATGACTTCGGTGATCCGGCAATTACGCTCAGATCGATGACTGTGAGATTATCGATCGGCATGAGTCGAAAGAAAATGACTCTGCGCCTAAATTAAAAACTCCTTACTTAATAATAAATATCAGAGAGCTATTATGAACCTCGCTATAAAGATCAGTCTCTTATCGTCCGGGCTCTTCCTTCTTGCCGGAATGCTTGTCGGGATCGTCAAACACCAGCGGATGTTGAAGAGTGCCGACCACATGGCTCCGGCCTATATCGACATCGCCCATCGCGCGGCGTTTCTCTATAGTTTTGCGATGCTGGTCATCGCGAAGCTTTTGGAGTACAGCCCGTACTCAGAAACGGTTCAGCTTGGAGCCATGGGCTTGGTCCTCGTTTTCTTGAGCGTTACGATCATCGGGTATTTCGTCACCGGTATGATGAACAAGACCGACAATCTGTTTCGCCACCGTGACTTCCGAACCACATGGTATGTATATATGCTGACCGTCGGCGAGATCACGGGCCTCGCGATCATCGTTTGGGGGTTTATTTCGACGCAGTTCCTCGGACAGAGGTAAAGCAGCGTTAAGATCATGGAACCCGACAGATACTTCATCGCAACTGCACAGATCTCTCTTGCAATTGCCGGTTTTGCCGGGATCGTTGCAGCGTATCGCAACGAATCACTGCATGAATGGCGTGAGATCGAGCAGTTTTGGCTTCGCCTGCTGCTTCTAAACTCGATACTGCCCTTCATTTTCAGTTTGTCAGGTATTTTCTTCCTTGCGACGGGTCCTCACCCGATCGCAGGTTGGCGAATCTTGAGCGGATTTGCGGCGATCTGTTTGATTCCGTATGCGGTTATGATCGTACGAAGGCTACGCGGTTTCCCTCCCGGGTCTCTGAGGTCGGCAGGAAGCGGTTTGTTCACGAGCTACTCACTCTTTTCGATACTGATCGCGATCTGCCTGCTTCAGGTATGGAATGCTGCGTTCGGATCTGCTTTCTGGCCATATTTCGGGGCGATCCTGGCTCTCATAATCGGTGCGATCTTTCAGTTTGTTCGACTGGTTCTGAAGCCGCAGCGGCTAGAGCCGGTTGAAGTCACAGATGAATATTCGGAGGAAGGATAAATGGAATACACGGTCGGAGCAGTCTTAGGTATTGGTATCGGAATTTTCGCGACTCTCGTCGGACTCGACCGTGACCGAGCCCTTTACCCGGTGGCCTTGATCGTCATTGCGTCGTATTACTGCCTCTATGCCGTATTGGGCGGCTCGAACACGGCTCTGGTAAACGAATCGATCGTCGCTGCGGTGTTTGTCGTGATCGCAGCTGTCGGATTCAGAACGAATCTCTGGCTCGTCGCCGCCGGTATTGTTGGCCATGGGGTCATGGACATCTTTCACCACTTGTTCATCGAGAATCCAGGACTCTCAACTTGGTGGCCGATGTTTTGTATGTCTATTGACATCGTGCTCGGAATCTATATGGCTTGGCTTCTCTGGAACAATAGAGTCAGGGCAAATTTGTCCTGACTCGCTGTCTCAACTCGCGATCGATCGGACTCTGTAACAACGCGGTCCCTTTGCGCGCGGCGTAATAACGATAAGACAAGTGGACCTAATAATGCCCTTGTTGCTTCTCAAAAATAGACAAGCGTTAATAACCATTTCGTCGCGTTGATCTCGGCAACGTCTCTAGCCTCTGGTATTTACCCTCAGTATGTTCGCGGTGCCGCAAAACCTTGTGACATTCATTGGAATGTTTCTTCGACGCAGAATGCGGTGATGGTAGTCCTATACGAACGGGCACCTATCAATTAGGGCACGGAAGAACAAATAAGTCCGGATCATCCGCTTGGCCT
>CAYTDJ010000204.1:0-5551 GCA_964436265.1 uncultured Chloracidobacterium sp.
AGAGGGTGTGACCGGAAAAAGGAACATAGATCCCCGTTACGGAACCATAGAAGTAGAACACCAATACGGCGATGAGAATGTGTGTAATGAGTCTGGGGAAAAGCGGGATCGAATGGAGATCGTCAATAAAGCCCACCAACGCAATGATAAGTGCAGAAATGAACCATATGGTGCGAAAGTTGAGAATGCCTGCGTAGGATAAAAGTGCGTAAGCAATCAATGAGGCAAGAACGATCGCGATCCCTCCACCGCGTGGTATCGGCGTTGAATGGGAACTTCGGTCATTCGGAACATCAATGGCTCCGATGGTCGGACTAACCCTCAGATAGATCCAAACCAATACCGTCGAAGAGGCAAAAACCGTTAGAAAGACTAATATTTCAAGCATTGCGCTCTGATCTAATAGAAGAGACAACTAGTATTTCAACGTCGTGACAGTCGGGAGTATAACTATTCGGTAGACGAACTTGAAGCCGAGGGGAAGCCTGGTGTTTCTTTACGCGGCGTTAAGTTAGGTTCCGGTATGGGTCGTTAGCCTGATGTGCGGCACTTATATCATAATAGGCTGAAGGCTGTGGGATCTTAGGATCTCCGTATCCGTAGGTAAATAAGATGTCAAAGACCGTATTTACTAATGGCTGTTTTGATCTCCTGCATCCGGGGCATGTGGATCTGCTCGAACGAGCACGAAAGCTCGGCGACCGACTGGTAGTGGGATTGAACAGCGATGAGTCGATAAGAGCGATCAAAGGCCCGGGAAGGCCAATTCAGGGCCAGGACGCCAGAAAGGCAGTATTAGAATCGATTCGATCAGTTGATGAGGTGATCATATTCGACGAATCGACTCCGGAACGGATCATTAAAGAGATAAAGCCCCAGGTCCTGGTCAAGGGCGGTGATTGGGATGTGAGCGAGATCGTAGGTGCTGACGTCGTATCGAGTTACGGGGGAGAAGTGCATGTCTTGCCGTTGCTTAAGGGATTCTCTACGAGCAGCCTTGTAGAAGCGATCAAGTCGGAACGGCGAAAGTCGACGTTGGCGAGCGATACGACGGTCAACGGCACTTTCCAGGAACATTCTAACGCGATCGACGAACTCAGAACGTATTGTCTTGATTCGATCCTGAAATGTGCTGACGTAATAATCGATACATTCAAGAACGGGAAAAAGATCCTGATCTGCGGGAACGGCGGCAGCGCTGCCGATGCACAGCATCTCGCCGCCGAATTTGTCGGACGATATGAAAGAGACCGGGTCTCGTTGCCTGCGTTTGCCTTGACAACAGACACTTCGGCACTGACCGCGATCGCTAATGACTTTGACTTTAGTAACGTGTTTTCCCGACAGGTAGAGGGCACCGCTCATCAGGGTGATTGCCTCATAGCGCTGAGTACGAGTGGAAATTCCCCTAACATCCTGTCAGCTGTAATGGCTGCAAGGGCGCGTAATTGCAGAGTGATCGGGCTCACGGGCGCCGGCGGCAAGAAACTCGCCTCGATATGCGACGTTTCGGTAATGGTGCCGTCTGATCGAACCGCACGAATTCAGGAAGCACATATTTTGATAGCTCATATTTGGTGCCAAATGGTTGACATTGCATTTACTGAAAATGGCCGATAGCCCGAAATTAGATAAATTCCGAAACGCCCGTGTTCTTGTGATCGGCGATATTATGCTTGACCGGTACTGGTTCGGCAGGGTCGATCGCATTTCTCCCGAAGCTCCTGTCCCGGTGATCCGTTTAGAAAACGTCGAACTAAAGCCGGGCGGAGCTGCCAATGTAGCGCTTAATGTAGCCTCGCTCGGCGGAATTGTGGAAATAGTGGGCAGCCTAGGAGGCGATCACGAAGCGATTGACCTTATGAGTGCCCTCGAAGGTCAGAATATTGATACTACCGGCCTTTTAAGATTCGAAGATAAACGAACTTGTGTGAAGACGAGAGTTGTCGCGCACAAACAACAGGTCGCACGCGTTGATCTGGAAGAGTCAACCGAACTCAACCAAACAGAGTCCGAACAGCTTTTGGGCGTTTTCCGGGCCAAACTTGGAAAGGCCGATGCCGTTGTAGTTTCGGATTATGCCAAGGGCACTCTGACCACCAGTGTATTAGAGAATGTTATCCAAGACTCGAGAAACGCGGGGAAACCGGTACTGGTGGATCCGAAAGGGCGAGATTACACTAAATATCGAGGAGCGACCATACTAACCCCAAATAAACACGAGGCTGCAGTTGCCTGCAAGCTCGATGAGCGTTCACCGGAATGTGTCGTCCAAGCCGGCGAAATCTTGCTAAAGGAATTGGGTCTCAGTAATGTATTGATCACTGAGGGCGAAAACGGAATGACCTTATTTACGGAGGGTAACGAGCCTTTGCACATGACTTCAAACGTACGCAATGTTTACGACGTGACCGGTGCAGGTGACTCGGTCATTGCATGTCTCGCAGTCGGAATGGCTGCGGGATTATCTGTAGAGGCTGCTTGCGGGCTTTCAAATATCGCAGGAGGGTTAAGCGTCCAGCGATTTGGGACCTACGCCGTTACGTTTGACGAACTTGTTAACGCTGCCGAGATGGAAGGCCTTTTCTGATGTCCTTTGAAGTCTGTTATGTAGAGCGACATCCCGGCAAGTTTGTGAGCCTCGAAAAGGCATTTCGTGAGATCGCGTCGGGACTTGGCCCTGAGTTCAGTTCCGAGTTCGTTCAGCTGCCTTTCAGTTCCCGTGTTTATGACTCGTTGAGGAATTTGATATTTTTCAAACGCCCGTCCGCCGACCTCTACCATATTACCGGTCAGATCAATTACATTGGCTTAAGACTTCCGGCCGACCGGACGGTCCTGTCAATAATGGACGTGCGGTTCGTGAACATGAACCGCGGCCTAAAACGTGCGATCTTGAAAAAGCTATATCTGGACCTGCCGGTTCGCCACGCCAAATATGTCACGGCCATTTCTGAAAACGTAAAACGGGAGATAGTGGAACTCACCGGCTGTCCGGAAAGGAAAATACGCGTTTTAGACCTGCCACTGCTCTCGCATATTCGACCGGACAAGACGCGGGCATTTAATGCGGATTGTCCCAATATTCTTCAGGTTGGGACAATGGAGAACAAGAACATACTCCGTCTCGCAGAGGCCTTGAAGCGGATAAAATGCAAACTCGTGGTTGTCGGCGAACTATCGACAACGCAATCCGACGCGTTCTCGAAAAACAACATTCAATATTCGAATCCAATAGGGGTGTCCGATCAGGAGATGGCCCAGCTTTACCAAGAAGCTGATATTGTCTCGTTCTGTTCGACCTATGAAGGTTTTGGATTACCGATAATCGAGGCCCAGGTTATGGGAAAACCCGTCATCACGAGTCACCTTAGTCCTATGAAGGAGACTGCAGGCGATGGAGCGTGTCTAGTGGATCCATTCGATGCGGAAAGTATGCGCGATGGATTCGAGACATTAATGAATGACCCCGAATACCGAGAGTCGGTCATTAGACAAGGAATCGAAAATTGCCAGAGATTCAGCCCGGAGAAGGTAGCTGCGCAATACGCGGGCCTCTATCGGGAGATATTAGCCTCGGAGCGTACGATCGAAAGTCCATCAGCCGGCAACGCTTGAATTCCCTTTTCCCGCAAGTTCTAACCTCCAAAACTCCATCATCTCATCCAACATCTCTTCGAAAGAGATCTCCGGTACCCATCCGGTCGTTTCTCTCAATTTTGTGCTGTCCCCTCTTAGGCCTTCAACTTCCTCGGGACGCAGCAGTCGTGGATCAGTTTTGACGAACTCTTTCCAGTCCAAGCCTTGTGTCGAGAAACAATGTTCGACCACATCCTGCACGCTGTGAGAAATACCGGTCGCACAAACATAGTCATCCGGCTGATCCTGTTGCAGGATCAACCACATTGCACGAACATAGTCCTTTGCATGTCCCCAGTCTCGTTTCGACGACGTGTTGCCAAGGGCCAAATTATCGGCGAGGCCCAGTTTGATGCGGACCACTTCCTTGCAGATCTTGTTCGTAACAAAATTAGTGCCGCGTCGCGGACTTTCGTGATTGAAGAGAATGCCGTTGGAAACGAACATACCGTATGCGTTTCGGTAGTTTCTGGAGACGTGATATGCAAATACCTTTGCGCAGGCGTATGGAGACGCCGGGTTGAATCTAGTCGTCTCCCTTTGAAACCCATCCGTATCGGAGCTGTTTCCAAACATCTCGGACGACGATGCCTGATAAACACGGGCGTCAGGAGCATATAAACGCACCGATTCCAATACGTTTAGGGCCCCCACGCCGGTTGTCTGGGCCGTCAGTATAGGCTGGTCAAACGATACTCTGACATGGGATTGAGCCGCTAGATTGTAAACTTCATCAGGTTGAATTTCCTTCACAACATGCGTCAAGGAAGCCAGATCAGTGATATCCGCGTAAAAAAGGTTTAGATCCTTTCTAATATGATCGATACGGCTAAACTGCGATTCGGTTATCGAATTCCGCTTTATTATCCCGTGAACCTTGTAACCCTTTTCCAACAACAGTTCAGCAAGATAACTGCCGTCTTGACCGTTTATGCCCGTGATCAATGCCTTTTTCATATTTTATTGGTAAACGTGCAATTATAGATCGAGCCGTCAGGTTGATTCAAAGACAAACATCAATTGCATTCAGACCACAATGCGTCCCCATCGAGTCTTGGTAGAATATACACAATGAAAATTCTGATACTTGGCATCAACGGGATGCTCGGGCACAAACTGTATCAATCGCTGAGAGGCAAGTTTGACGTGTTCGGTACCATCCGCGGAGATTTCGAATCGGTCAGCAAGTATGGGATCTTTGATGTCGAACGCACCTTCGAGGGTGTCGACGTGACTGAGATATCAACCGTCCGATCAGCAATCGAGCGAACAGAACCGGACGTTGTCATAAACGCGGTCGGGGTGATCAAGCAGCTTCCCTCTGCAAGCGATGTTGTCAAAACGTTAACAGTCAACTCGATATTTCCTCACAAACTTGCTGAACTCGGCGAAAGAATGCGATTTCGAACGATAACCGTTAGTACGGACTGCGTCTTTTCGGGCGAAAAGGGGCACTACCTTGAATCCGACATTTGCGACGCGTTGGATCTATACGGTCAGAGCAAGCATTTTGGCGAGGTGACTTCCGGTGATGTTTTAACGCTTCGTACTTCGATAATCGGTCCTGAACTTGGATCGACGCACAGCTTGTTCGAGTGGTTTCTTTCAAACAAAGGAGGCCGGGTCAAAGGCTACAGCAATGCTATCTATTCCGGCTTTCCAACGATCGTTTTTGCGGATATAATTTCAGCTTTGATCACCGATCACAGGAGCCTTCGCGGCCTTTTTCACGTCTCAAGTAACCCGATCAGCAAGTATTCACTTATTAGCTTGATCAATGAACGACTCGGACTTGGAATAGAAATCGAACCTTACGAGGATTTCAGGCTCGATCGTTCGCTAGACTCGTCTCTGTTCCGTAATACGACAGGTATCGAGCCGCCGGAATGGCCTGAGATGATCGATCGAATGT
>CAYTDJ010000205.1:0-5520 GCA_964436265.1 uncultured Chloracidobacterium sp.
CAAGTGGATGCGCGGGCAGGTTCCCGTGGTCGACGACACCGACGTAACCGATGAACTTCACCGTGCAAACATCGGATTCACGGGCGGAGGCGGGTTACAATTCCCTCATAAAAGGAACTATTATTTCGTCGATGTGCGCGGGTCCTATGGATTCCGCACGCTTCAAAAAGACACTGTAACCGATGGCAACAGCAAGACCGGTTATCTGGTGATCTCTTTTGGATATGCGTTCAAAGTCAGGTGAGGCCAACTAACACTAACAATTAAAAGGGGCGGTTCCTGGCCGCCCTCTCTTAAAATTCAGAAATGACTTAATAGGCTCGCGCAAAAAGAACCCGTTTGGGGGAGTCCTTTCCCGAATAAACGCATTTTCCAGCCATTTCATCTGATATCAGCGGGATACATCGTATAGTTGCCTTTGTATCTTCCTTTATCTTCGCTTCCGTTTCGGCGGTGCCGTCCCAGTGGGCCATTAGAAATCCACCCTTTTCGATCCGCTCCTTGAATTCGTCCCAAGTATCCACGAGAAACGTGTTTTCTTCGCGGAATTTGAGAGCCTTGTTGTAGATATTTTCCTGAATCTCATCGAGTAAACTCTTGATCCCATGAACGAATTCTTCCGGTGTCTCGAAATTTACTGCCCTTGATTCCTTCGTTAGCGTGTCTCGTCGAGCAACTTCAATGGTGCCATTCTCCAGATCGCGCATGCCGATCCCCAATCGAACAGGAACCCCGCGCAATTCATACTCGGCAAACTTCCAGCCCGATCTTTGATTATCGCTGTCGTCATACTTGACCGAAATGCCTTTCTCTTTCAATTCTCCGATGATCGGTCCGATCTTCTCGCTGATCGTGGCAAGATCTTCAGGCGATCTGTATATCGGGATGATCACAACCTGAATAGGGGCTAGTTTGGGAGGCAGAACTAGACCGTTATCATCGGAGTGGGCCATAACAAGGGCGCCCATCATTCGAGTAGAGAGCCCCCAGCTGGTGGCCCAAGCGTACTCAAGCTGGTTTTCCTTGTTCACAAACTGCACATCGAACGACTTCGCAAAGTTCTGTCCCAAGAAGTGTGAGGTTCCGGACTGTAAAGCTTTTCCGTCCTGCATCATTGCTTCGATGCAAAAGGTCTCGACCGCGCCCGCGAATCGCTCACTTTCGGTCTTGATGCCCTGGACAACGGGCAATCCCATCCAGTTCTCGGCGAATTCAGCATAAACACCTAGCATTTGATGTGTTTCACTGATGGCTTCTTCTTCAGTTGCGTGAGCCGTATGGCCCTCTTGCCAAAGGAACTCAGCAGTTCGAAGAAACAACCGGGTACGCATTTCCCAACGAACGACGTTGCACCACTGATTTACGAGTATCGGCAGATCGCGCCATGATTGGATCCAGCCCTTGTACGCGTTCCAGATTACTGTCTCCGAGGTCGGACGCACTATCAACTCTTCTTCTAGCTTTGCGTTCGGATCCACCTCAAGCCCGCCGCGTCCGTCACTTTTCAATCGGTAGTGAGTTACCACGGCACATTCCTTTGCAAATCCCTCGGCGTGCTTTTCTTCCTTTTCAAGAAACGATTTAGGTACAAAAAGAGGAAAATAAGCGTTTTGATGACCTGTCGCCTTGAACATATCGTCCAAAGCCCGTTGCATTTTTTCCCAGATCGCAAAACCGTACGGCTTTATTACCATACAGCCGCGCACAGCTGAATTTTCGGCCAGATCGGCCCGTTTCACGATCTCGTTGTACCATTCGGAATAATTTTCCGACCGTTTTGGAAGTGCTTTGCTCATATAAGAACCGTTTCGATAGAATTCGATAAAACGAAAATGATAATGTAATTGTAGGGCTTAGACAATTTTACAAAACCCTTTCATTGCAATAATCTTTGGCTTTGTGCCGTTTTGGCATGCAAACCTCTATGAGCGATTTCACGCTGGACTTCCAGGACACCGAAACAGCTTTTGCGGACAAAACCGATTCCGAACTAAGAGAAAAATATAGGCTGTTCAAGATATTGAACTCACCGTTTCTGAATTCGCTCGGCACGTCCGCAGCGACGTTTGCTCTTTCATTGGGCCTTCCGGTCAAGGGCCTGATCAAAAAGACCATATACGAACAGTTTTGCGGCGGGGAAACGATTGAAGAATCCGAAGCCGCAATAAAACGGCTTGCGAAGTCAGGGATCGGTGCGATCCTTGACTATTCGGTCGAAGGAAAATCGACCGAGGAGGCATTTGATTTCACTAAGGACGAGATCATACGCACTATCGAACGAGCGAAGGACGATCCGGCGATTCCTTTTTCTGTGTTTAAGGTGACGGGGATCGCGCCGCTTGGCACTCTCGAGAAGATGAGCAGTAAGAAGAAGCTCGACGCAAAGGGTCAGGCAAAATGCGAACGTATCCACGCACGAGTCAACGAGATCTGCGAGTTCGCTCACTCAATTGGCCAGCCCATTTTCATTGATGCCGAGGATTCATGGATACAGGATGCTATCGATCGCCTCGCTACCGAGATGATGGAGAAATACAATCGGGATTCACCGATCGTTTACAACACCATACAAATGTACCGGATAGACCGGCTTGAACACTTAAAGGAAGCCCGCCGACGGGCTAAGTCAGATGGCTATTTCTACGGTGTAAAGATCGTGCGAGGTGCCTACATGGAAAAGGAACGTGAACGGGCGGCTGAGATGGGGTACCCTTCTCCGATCCACGAAGACAAAAAGAGCACTGATCACGACTACGACGCCGCAGTCGAATATTGTTTGAAGCACGTTGATGAAGTCTCTTTTGTCGCGGGTACGCACAATGAAAAGAGCACGCAACGCCTCGTAGGCCAAATGTACGAGCGGAGAATATTGCCGAACCATCCCCACGTGTATTTCTCTCAGCTTTATGGAATGAGCGATAATTTGACATACGTTCTGGCGAAAAACGGTTACAACGTCACTAAATATGTACCTTACGGCCCGGTCGAGGACGCTGTTCCCTATTTGATCCGACGAGCGGAAGAGAATACGGCTACCGCGGGACAAGTAAGTAGGGAACTAGACTTGATCGCAAAGGAACTGAGACGCCGGAAAGCACTTTGAACTACCTCAGTCCCATCAATAAACGGATAGACCTGTCTGTGGGCAGGATACCGGGTTTTGAGTTCCATTCTTGAATCAACCGATTTTCTTCGTCTGAAACTTGAATATTCAAGATAAATGACGTTTGTGTGCTATCAAAGGCCCTTTCGGTCATCGCTTCGTGTGCGATCTCAACCTTCAAGTACTCAAGCGACCGTGCGGCTGCTTCGGCCATTTCGACATCCATAAAAAGATCGCCGTATGCCCTCACGTGCCATACCCTGCTCTCCCCATCAACCGACACGCCGAGAACACGAACCAATCCATAACCGCTCTCGATCTGGTACACCAACACATCACCGGGTGAAAAAGGTTGCGACATAATTTCGAGATTAGCATACGGCGCTGTTTGCCGATAAAATCAGGATCAGTAAGTAATTCGAGAATATGAATCAAATTGTTACCGCAGATGAGGCCGTCAAAGCTATCCGTTCGGGCGATCGGGTCTTCGTTCACGGTGTTGCCGCCGCCCCCCAGACGCTCATTCATGCGATGGTAGGGCGGGCATCGGAGTTAAACGGAGTCGAGATAGTGCATCTCCATACCGAAGGTCCGGCACCATACGCCGACCCGGAATTTACAGAGAGTTTTCGCGTTAATGCTTTCTTTGTCGGATCGAACGTTCGGCCGGCAATAAACGATGGCCGTGCGGATTATATACCTGTATTCCTTTCGGAAATACCCGCACTCTTCCGACGCGGTGTACTTCCGCTGGACGTCGCGCTGATAAATGTTTCAAGGCCAGATAAACACGGCTTTTGTTCGCTGGGTGTCTCCGTCGATATCGCAAGGGCAGCCGTAGACTGTGCAAAGACCGTGATCGCTCAGGTCAACCGCCATATGCCGCGGACTATCGGCGACGCACTTGTGCACGTTGACGACATCGACTTCATGGTTGAAGTCGACGAACCGCTTCACGAAGTTCAGCCGCCCACGCTTACCGATACCGATCGAGCGATCGGCGGTTACATCGCTGAAATGATCGACGACGGCGCAACCCTGCAAATGGGAATTGGTTCGATCCCGAATGCCGTACTTGCATCACTTGGTAATCATAAAGACCTCGGAATTCACACTGAAATGTTTTCCGACGGGGTGATTCCGCTTGTCGAAAAAGGAGTCGTAAACGGCCGAAAGAAAGCGAAGCACCCAGGAAAGATCGTCTCGGGTTTTGTTATGGGGACGAAGCGGCTGTATGACTTTATTGACGACAATCCGCAAGTACTGATGCTCGATATAGCCTATGTGAACGACACGTCGGTGATCCGCCGCAATCCAAAGGTCACGGCTATTAACAGCGCGATCGAGGTCGATCTGACAGGTCAGATCTGTGCTGATTCTATCGGAACAAGACAATATTCCGGCGTTGGCGGCCAAATGGACTTTATTCGTGGAGCGTCGTTGTCGGAAGATGGGAAGCCGATAATCGCGCTGCCCTCGTCGACCAATAAAGGGGAGAGTAAGATCGTCTCTCAGTTAAAATCAGGCGCCGGCGTCGTCACTACACGCGCGAACGTGCACTACGTGGTGACAGAATATGGCGTGGCAAATCTTTACGGAAAGAACCTCCGCCAGCGTGCGCACGAGCTGATCAGGATCTCTCATCCGGACCATCGCGAATCACTTTCAAAAGAGGCGTTCGAACGATTTGGCGGCTGTTGAATAGAGTAGCCTCGGCCATTGTGATAATCTGGTTATTTGGGCGTGTTTTGTTAGATTTCACTATTTTCAATAGGGGTATTTATGTCAGATAAAAGGGAAGCGGTCATCATAAGTGCGGCGAGAACGCCGACAGGGAAATTTCAAGGTGCCTTGAAAGGATTTACGGCTCCCGAACTTGGAGCCATCGCAATAAAGGAAGCTGTAAGTCGAGCGGGGGTTGATCCGGCAAAAATTGATGAGGTCATCATGGGTTGTGTCGTTCAGGCCGGCATCGGACAGGCTCCAGCCCGTCAGGCAGCCTTGAAGGCGGGCCTACCGCCTGAGGTTTCCGCATTGACAATTAACATGGTCTGCGGGTCGGGGCTGCGCGCGGTGGCATTAGCGTCCCAGTCAGTTCAGTTGGGTGATTCGGATTTCGTCGTCGCTGGTGGTATGGAGTCAATGTCGAATATTCCATATGCGCTTCAAACCGCCCGTGAGGGGTTTCGCATGGGAAATCAGACGGCAACTGACCTAATGATCCACGACGGCCTGTGGTGTCCTTTTGAAAATTGGCACATGGGTAATACTGGAGAAGTGGTCGCCGAAAAGCATCAGATCTCGCGCGAGACACAGGACGAATTCGCATATAACTCGCACAGAAAAGCTACTGAGGCTCAGGCCGCCGGACGATTCAAGGACGAGATAGTACCGATCGAGATCCCGCAAAAGAAAGG
>CAYTDJ010000206.1:0-5517 GCA_964436265.1 uncultured Chloracidobacterium sp.
TTCCCTCGCCTTGTCGAAGGTTTCGATCGCTCTTCCATTCTGCCCGGCGTCGGAATAGAGAGTACCGATCTCTATGACGGCGCGGATCTTCTCTTCGTCGTGTTCGATCTCGGCCGCGTCTGCGATCGCGGGTTCAAGAAGGACTTCTATGCCCTCCGTAGCACCGTCGGAGACCCTCGTATGAGCAGTGTGAATGTAGGCAGAAACCCGTGCGGCCGGAAATTCGATCTCACGGATCGTCGCCTTCGCACCTTCGGGATCGCCCTCTGCGAACTGCCTGATCGCGATAGCTGAAAGGACATAGTCCGGATGTTCCATCTCGTCGGCGATCTTCCGTGCAGCGTCGAATTGCCCCATTGCTGCTTTCAACGACCCGAGACGTTCCCGGCCCTCGGCCTGCAGACCGTGGTCTTCGAGAGCATCGATCAACTGCGTAGCGTATTCGTCATCGTTCAACTCGGCGCATTTGAGGGCCACGGCGATCAAAAGCTTGTCGCGTGTGTAAGGGTCATCGACCGTGTTCGAGAGTTCGGCCGCGAGATCTACGTTGCCTTTGGCAAGGTAACGTGGAACGACGGCGAGCATCGACTCGGCGTGGCCGTCTGCCGTCTCGATCGATTCACCAAGAAAGGCCGCACAAGAAAGCAGATCGCTTTCGGCTTCCTGACGAGAAATAAAGTGTTCCGTCATAGGTCAATTCAAACAGGATGAACAGGATCTACAGGATGAAAGAGGTCTTCACAACATGGGACATCTTTCTTGTCCATCCTGTACTTCCTGTTCGAGTTCTTACGTGAATACCCGCCTGACGGATTCGGGCATCCAATCGTCCAGACGTTTTGCTATCGCACCAGCTCCCGCTGCCCGCAGCTCTTCCGCAGAAACTGTATT
The DNA here is from genome assembly GCA_964436265.1 of uncultured Chloracidobacterium sp. Classification (GTDB taxonomy): domain Bacteria; phylum Acidobacteriota; class Blastocatellia; order Pyrinomonadales; family Pyrinomonadaceae; genus OLB17. The sequence continues at coordinate 892 of CAYTDJ010000206.1, forward strand.
TGTAACGGCCAAAACCGGCAGATCGGCAGCCACGCCCGCCATCACTCCCGGCGGCGAATCTTCGATCACAAGGCATTCCGGATGTGTCATCGGCAAATGTCCCTGCGCGACCCGGGCCAGATCCAGCCGTCGAAACCCGAGGCGGTAACATTGTGGATCGGGCTTGCATGTTGTCACCTCATCGGCGCTTATCACGACCGAGAAACAATCGGCGATCCCAACCTTTTCCAGCACAAAATCGATCTCTTCGCGCTTAGACATACTTACAATGCCAAGTGACAGCTCGTTTGCCATTTTTCGAACGAAATTCTCGACGCCTTCAAAGATCGGCATTGTTCCTTCGACCACCGACCGCCAACGCCGCGTCTTTTCCGCCGTTGTCTCAAGCACGTAGTCGATGCCGGCGGGCTTTCCAGCTTCTTCGAGTATGGACTCGACAAAGGTTTTGTCGTCCATGCCCAGCCGCGAATAGTACATCTCGTCAGTCACATCGATTCCCTGGTCACTGAAAATGTCACGATAGACGGAGTGCTGAATCGGTTCATCATTTATGATGACACCGTTAAAATCCATCAAGAGTGCTTTGATCATATTGAAGTCCCGCAGATTGAGAGTCGTAAAACTATATTCTAATGGGCGGTCGGCAAAGCGGCAAAATGAGGGTCAGACAAGAGTCTCATATTCCTTACGTGCAGCGATGAGGGCCGGCATGTCCGGATCGGCATCTTTCCAAAGTTCGAAGAATTTTTCGTATTCGCCTTTTTCCTTCAAAGCTCGCGCACGGGCGAGCTGCGCAAGCGGATAAATGGCAGACAGAGTTCCCTCTCCGCGGTGATCAAGTATTCGGTCAAATTCGCGAATCGCATCGGCAAGCCGTCCGAGTTTGAAATATGCCAGGCCGCGGAAGTATTGCGGGAAGAATCTTCCGGCACGCTCAAACCGCTCGGCAACCTGAAGTTCAGCGACCACCGCATCGTATTTTCCCGCCTGTAGTAATCCGCCGGCCCGGCCAAACGGGATCCAAAGCTGATTAAGCAGCGTGTTATGTGGGAATTCGTTCTTGATCTCGGTAAACATTTCCTCGGCCTGATCGCGATATCCGGCAAATGCCAGAGCGACTCCGCCGCGCGATAGAGCTACCTTGTTTCGAGCATATTGAATTGCCTTTTTTACTTGTGTCTGGAGCGGCAGCTTCAGCTTCACGTCGTCGCTGACCGGGATAAGATCGGCCGAGCTCCAGCAGACCATCCTTAATGCCTGGTCGATCGCGTACTTGCAGGCAAGTTCGGCAGCATCACTTCGAACCGCCATGTCGATCGATCTTCGAGAAAACTCTTGGCATGCTCTCCATTGGCCCTTAAAACCGGCCGCACCGGCCTGAAAACTAATGGCGAGGTGCTCGTCGTCACGGCCGTGAAACCAGCCGAGATTCTCAGACATCATGACCTGATCGCCTTCGATGAATCCGACCTGATAGAGCAATTCGTGGAAATAATCGCCGTCCATTCCGCGTTCGTAGGCATCACTGCAGACCTGTTTGACCTCGGCAAACTGATTAAGGCGGAGATGCGCGATGCCAAGATTCATGAAAGCAATGGCGTAATAAGGATTAAGCCGCAGTCCGTCGCGCGCTTCATCAACGGCACGTTCAAACTGCCCGATAGCCTCATACTGATCTGAAAGCACGACCGGCGGGATCGCATCACGAGGATAGGCTCGTTTATAGAGCTTGAGTGTTTCAATGCTCTTTTCGGTAGCACCGGTGACCATCCGATGATAGAAATGAGTTATTCGAAGCTTTTCGTATTCACTTACTTTGTCACGGAGTTCGAACGCCTTTGCCGCATAATCGGCCGCAAGCTTTGGTTGACCCGTATTGTTGTACATTATCGCGAGCATCACATAAGCGGACGCAAAATTCGGGTCGAGAGTCAGCGCCCTTTTGGCAAAAGGCAATGCCTCGATGGTCTTTCCTTCGCGATAGTATTCGAGGAAAAGTGAGTAAGCCTTGAACGCTTCGATCGATGAAGTCGTCGCTTCCTGCAGCGGCGCATCGAACATATCGATCGAGCTCAGGCTCTCGCCAAGTTTTTCACGCAGCCCTGTGGCCGCCTCGCCAAGTGCCTGGAGGACCTTTTCTTTTGAGTCGGTCTGGGCAAGCTGCCGGCCGATAACATCGCCATTTCGTCCGTTTATGGCCTCGAGCGTGATAACGAAGTTGGAACCGAGCGAAGCGATCGTCCCGGTGATATATGCCTTTAGGCTTTGCCGCATACAGATCTCGCGGCCCAATTCACGGGTCACTCGCTCGTTCGGATCGCGATCCATAAGCCGAAGCGCGTGGCGGACCTTTGCGTCGTTAAATATCTCTAAAAACGGCGATTGTTCCAGCGTGATAGCAAGTGCGATATTTAGAGTGCCGTCAAAGACCGCGTCACCGGTCTGGTTAACAAACTCGGTCAGAAGCAGCGCATCTTTGTTCCCGGACGACGCGGTAGAGATCTCAGGCGGAAACGGTTCTTCGACCGTTTCTCTGTGCGGAGGCATGCTCGTCGTTACTTCGCGGTTCGGGATGACGCTGCGTTCAAGTTCTGATTCGAAATCAAGCTTTCGGCGAAGACTCTTCAGGTCGTTCGCCATATCTTTTACAGTTTGATAGCGTTCTTCGGGGTCTTTTTGAAGTGACTTGGTGACAATCCGATCCAGTTCCGCGGGACAATTTTCATTGTAACGCGCGATCGGTTTAGGCGATTCGTACATGATCGCACCGATCACCTCACCCGGCGAACTTCCGTTGAACGGCAGTCGGCCGGTAAGCATTTCGTAGAGCACGATGCCCAGGCTAAAGATATCCGTCCGAGCGTCCATGCCTGTTCCTTTGGCCTGCTCGGGCGACATGTATGAAGTAGTTCCCAATACCGCCCCCGGATTGGTCTTTACGTACATCTTCGTATCGGAATCCCCGCTTACCGAAAATGGTGAATTTTCAGTAAGTTTTGCAAGGCCGAAGTCGAGGACCTTAACGTAACCGTCGGGCCGGACCATGATGTTCTCCGGCTTGATGTCTCGATGCACGATCTTTGCGGCATGTGCCGCGGTCAGGGCGTTCGCTACCTGAAGGCCGACGTCGATCACTTGTTCGAGCGTCAGCTTTCCGAGATCCATGCTCACGCGCAAGGTCTCACCCTCTATAAACTCGGTCGCGATAAAGCTCGTTCCCTCGCTCTCGCCGATCTCGTGGATGACGATGATATTTGGATGATTCAATGCAGAGGCGGTCCTCGCCTCCTGAACGAACCGCTTCATCCGGTCTTCGTTCTTAGTAAACTCTTCGGATAGGAGCTTGATGGCTACATTTCGGTCAAGCTGGGTGTCGCGGGCAAGGAAGACTTCGCCCATTCCCCCGGCGCCGAGTTTTGAGGTTACGTCATAACGGCCGATCCGCTTGGTGGGCACAGTTGTCATTGGATGTGAAGATTGTAGCCTAGTTGGGAATCAGGTCAAGACGACCTGGCCTATTTCAATAGGTCCGGGCTGAACATATTTCCGCGGCCTAGGATGCCGTTCGGATCGAAAGCCCTCTTAAGCTCGGCCATCTCGTTCAGATAACGTTCGCCCATCATTACGTTCAGGTACTTCGATTTGAGCTTTCCGATGCCGTGTTCGGCAGAAACAGTTCCGCCGAGCATGACCGCCTGTGCAATGAACCGGCCGTAGAGATGCCGAGATCGTTCAGCTTCGACCTCATCCTTAGGCAGGAGATTCGCGTGCAAGTGACAGTCGCCGATATGACCGAATATCACGTAATCGATACCACTTGCGTCGAGCGTATCTTTGTATAATCGAAGGAATCCCGGAAACGCCTCGTCGGGCACTGCCATATCAGTTCCGATCTTCTTTTGTTTATTTCGCACCACTCGTTCGTTTACCGAAACAGGCAGAGCATGACGAAATGCCCGCATCTTCTCGAGATCCTGCTCGGTCGTGGTAAACCATGAAACGTCAACATCGGCGTTGTGTTTTTCGAGAAGGCGGTTCCACGCCTCAAACAATTCGTCCTCGTTTTCGGCGGTTGTTTCCTGCTCAAAAAAGATGGCGCCTGCCATTCCCGATGGGGTCTCAGGGAATTTCTCCGAGATGAACTTCAATGCGCGATCGTCAAAATACTCGATCAAGGTTGCATCAAGCGAAACGCGGACGCCCACGTCCGCAACATTACCGGCAACATGCTCTCTAACGGAAAACGAGGTTCCCTTTACCTCATCCACAAAGCCCAGTAGATCGTCATCTTTCCGAAAGAAAACGATCCCGCTGAAAAACCCCTCAGGTTTCGGCAAAAGAGAAAGTTCGATCTCGGTTATCACGCCGAGCGTTCCCTCGCTGCCGATAAAAAGATCTATGGCGTCGAGCGGTCTCTCGTTGAAAAAGCCGCTCACGTTCTTGCGCACATTCGGACGTTCGTAGGTTGGGTTCTTCGCGGTGATCTTGTTCCCGTTTTCAGTGGTCAGCTCGATTGGGCCGGCTTCTGAGGTGATAGCCGAACCGCGTTTCAATACAAGCCTTTCACCATTCGGCAGAACGATCCTCAGGCCAGTTACGAACCGGCGTGTCGCCCCATACTTAAAA
>CAYTDJ010000207.1:0-4063 GCA_964436265.1 uncultured Chloracidobacterium sp.
ATCGCTTGTACGCACGATCAATGAGAACAACGTCGAGGCGCTTTCACAGTTCAAATTAGGCCCTGCGGATTTCCTGAAGGTAAAGAATCGCGACGGGTTTGAAATGGAGGCGATGATGATCCGTCCGCCTGACTTTGACCCAAACAAAAAGTATCCAGTGCTGATCTACACCTATGCCGGCCCGCATGCCCCGCAGGTGCGAAATGGCTGGGGCGGCAGCCGTCAGATGTGGCATCAAATGCTTGCCCAAAAAGGCTACATCATCTGGGTTTGCGATAATCGTTCGGCGAGCGGCAAAGGCCTCGAATCCACATGGACGATGTACAAGAGCTTTGGCCCGACAGAACTGAACGATATCGAGGACGGTATCGCGTATTTGAAGTCGCTCAACTTTGTTGACGGAAACCGCATCGGCATTTGGGGATGGAGCTTCGGCGGATTTATGACCAGCTATGCGCTTACACACAGCAGGTCTTTCAAGATGGGCATCGCGGGCGGTTCGGTCACCGATTACGCGTTATACGATTCCATCTACACCGAACGATATATGCAGACGCCGCAATTGAATCCGGCAGGTTATGACCGGACAAATATTCTGAAAGCCGCAAAGGACCTGAATGGCCGTCTTTTGTTGATCCACGGCGTGATGGACGACAACGTCCACATGCAAAACACGACGAAATTCGTTTACGAACTTCAAAAGGCCGGAAAGCAATTTGACCTAATGCTCTATCCAAACCAACGTCACGGCGTCAACAACCCGCCACAGGTGCATCATATGTACTCGATGATGACGGATTACATTCTGAAAAACCTGTGAAAATGTTATAACGTGATCAGGCTCGATCGACCTATTCGCTTGTAAATGAACACGTACCTTCGAACAATCGTTTCCATTCTGATCATTCTTACTACCGCTTGTGTGACGGTCATTTCTGCCCAGACTGACAAACGAATCGAGGAGATACGAGATCTTTACACGCAAACGAATGAAGCGATCGCAATAGCCGAAAAGGAAGCTCCCTATTCCGAGATCTACGTTGTGGATCTTTCGGTAAATAAGACAGGGAATTCTTATCCAGCGGTGGGTACATATTCTAACATCTCGCGTTTTTATTACACCTTTGGCGACCGCGAGAAAGATCCCTATCCGAATCGCCTGATGAAGATCAATGTCGTCACCAAACGTGCGGCAATGATCACCAACAGCGAATTCCTCTTCAATGCCGCCGGTCAACTCGTGTTCGGTTTCGTAAAGACCGATGGAGAGGAAGCACGGGAGACCCGGCTCTATTTCGCCGCCGGCCAATTGATCAGACTTCTTGACGGAGAACGCGACGTGAATATCAAGAATCGCAATGCGATCGAGACGGCCGCTGCCTTCAAACGCGAATCCGCGAGGCTCGTTTCACTCTTCAATGCCGCACTTAAGGAAGGGATCTGATCCTTCGGTTATTTGTGGCATATTTATGCTGGACCCGAGCCTCGCAGTCTATTCCCTGGAATCCAAAAATAAATAGAAAAAATAAATGTAATGACATTTGACGACATTGCATATAGGATATGTGCGTCCTATTCGCAAGGTAGCCGCCGCTTGGTTTTTATTAACAGAACCGTGATGGACGTGTCGCAATATGCCGGGCAAAACGCAAACATTTTTATCAGTTGCCGCGATAGTGATCATTTCTTCTGTTTCCGACAAAGCACAGACCGCATCCGACCGCCCAAGCCGTGAATTCGGATGGAGCGTCAGTACCGAAACATCGAAACAAAAGAAAAGTCAGCGCGTTCTTCCGCCGAAACCTCAACCGATTGCCGAGGACACTGATACGATCCGGGTTGATACCATGATGGCGGTGAATGAAGTAACGGTTCAGGCCAAAAACGGCCTGAGGATCGAACATCTCAAGACAGACGATTTCGTGGTTCTTGAAGACGGCGTCCCTCAGGAGATCGAGATCTTCTCTTACGGCCCTTCGGTCCTGCCGCGATCCATAACGCTCATCATCGACCATAGCCAAAGCCAATGGCGGTACATAAAAGACAGCATAGATGCGGCAAAGATCCTGGCGGACGCTGTGGCCCAAAACGACGAGATCGCGATCGTTACAGATAGCGTCGAGGTCGCTGTTTCATTTACGACGGATCGGAACAACTTAAAGAGTTCGCTTGAGAAATTGAAATCGAAAACTCTGAATGGGGATTTTGGAAAGAGCAAGCAATACAGTTCGCTAATGGCCGTTCTCAACGAAATGTCCGACCGCAATGGAACGCGTCAGATCATCGTTTTCCAGACCGATGGTGATCAGTTTCGTACCCTGCGATCCGAAAATGAAGAGCTAGGCGGCACGACAAAATTTACATTTGACCAGATCGTGGCACTCGCAAAGCGTAAAGGCGTCATCATCCATACAGTCTATTCCGGACTGGAACTTTCGAAGCTGACCAAGCGGGAGCGGAAGGAGTCCGTGCGGAAAGCCCTGGAAGATGAAAGGTATGCAGCATCGCTTTCGTCAAAAAGACAGGTCTCGGAATCGATCCCATTAAAACTGACTTCGGACTATCTTACCTCGCGGGCGGAGCTTTTCGAGAAGGAGAGGGCAGCGGTTGAAAGCCTTGCGGTTAGGACTGGCGGGTTGGCTCAGACGCTTCGTTCGTCGGCAGATGCGGCTGCGGTATATGGCAATATCCTGTCCGAGATGGATCGTCGGTACGTCATCGGTTACTATCCGAAGAATCAGGCGAAGGACGGGAAATTGAGAAAGGTCAAGGTCACGCTTCGGGGAAATTCGGATTACCAGGTAACCTCTCGAAGATCATACGTTGCGCCGGAAGCCGCAAACTGAACCGCGAAGACAAATCCGCATGATCTGTACCAATATCAATTTCCAGACGACAAAACAGCGCATATTCCTTCAGTTTCACTTGTAGTTTTTGATCATGATCGCGTCCCGCAGCTCATATCCTCGTGCCAGATAGATCCGGCTTCCATCTCTGCTGTAAACAAGGGCGTGACATTTTCCGCTGGTGAAATCGGTAAAGGGCGCGGGAGGGCCGCCGCCGACCGGTTGCCTCCAGAGATTGCAGACATTGTTTTGCTGGACCAGGTAAACGAGCGAACTCCCGTCTGGCGACCATCTCGGCTCAAGAGGCGAGTATTTAGGTGTTTCAAATTCTCGAATGAGGGCTCCGTTTTCGGCCGACCTGATAGCGATCTTGCCCGTCGAGAAATTCGAGCACGCCAGATAGCGTCCGTCCGGCGAGTATTCGGGCGACCGGCAGCCATCGTCAATAAGCGTTTCAGGATCCCCACCTGAGATCGGGATTCGCTTGATCGCTGCTACCAGTTTTGAATCTTTATTGAACGATGAATCGTAGGCAAGCCATTTCCCGTCAGGAGAGACCGACATATACCCGTCGTTGCTTTTTTCAAACGTCAATCGTGTCTTTTCAAATCCCTCGGTATTGACGCGAAATATGTTGAAGCGATCTCCCTCAGCACCTGCAAAGATGAAGTACTTTCCGTCTACCGTTGTGGCGAGTTGTTCGATGTTCCCGGCCGGCAATAACTGTTTCTTTCCCGAACCGTCTGCGCCCATGATCCACAGACTGATACCGTCGTCCTCTTTTGCCAGATATCCGACCCGTCCGTCAGGAAGCGTTGCCATGCCGCCGCGGCCTTCGCCCGAGCCTGTTGTGAGTTTCACAGCGGTTTGACTATTACCTCCGGCATCCATCGACCAAACCTGTGACGAGCGATTGAACGAAACCGCGACGATAGCACCATCATCCGTCACACTAAGACTCTCGGGTTCATGGCGGCTGCCGTCGGTGGTAAGCCGAATGGACTTGCCTTTGGGGTAAGTGACCATGAAAACCTGATCCCGGCCAGCAGTCAGTCCCTCGCCGGTGCGTGTTCCGATCAGGGCTAATCCGCTGTCGTCGGCAAGCCACTCAATTCGATAACTTGCGGACCACGTTTCGCCGGAGATCTGCCTACTAATACCTGTACTAAGGTCGAGGACATATAAATGGGTCCCGTCGATACTTGTGTTGGTGCTGC
>CAYTDJ010000207.1:4163-5504 GCA_964436265.1 uncultured Chloracidobacterium sp.
GTACTAAGGTCGAGGACATATAAATGGGTCCCGTCGATACTTGTGTTGGTGCTGCCGAACGCGGCAAAGGCGATCTTGTTTCCATCGCGAGACCATGCGGCGACGTAAGGATCGAATTCGGCGTTCGTTGCCAAGACCTCGCGTTCAGGTCCATCCCCCAGTGCGGATGCAATAATGACCGAACGAGTCTTTGGGCCATCGCTGTTTCTTATGAAGAGGATCTCGCTACCGTCGGGTGAGAATGAGACCCACGAACCCACATTTGCGTTTATCTTTTGCGGTGGGCCTCCCAGGGTGGCGACCCTGTAAAGAGCATTGACCCCGTCTTTATCCAACCCATTAAAATAGAGATATTTGCCATCCGGCGAAAATGTTTTGCAGCATACGCGGAACTTTCCGCCAGGTATGATCTCAACCTTGCCCGACCCGCCGATCTGCTGGACCCATACTCGTGACGTTTCATCTAAGGGTTCGTTATACGCGAGAAATCTCCCGTCCCGCGATATTACCGCGTCGTGTACGTAATCGGTATTTGTTAAGCGTCCAACCGTTAGTTCCTTTCTTTCGGAGGAGATCTTTCCCGCCGACCAGAAGCGATAGCCGGCCGTCAACGCGACGGCGATCGCGGCCAGCACCGCAAAAAGAGCTACCCAACGAAACAGGTTTCGCTTTGGCGGAGCATTTGTTATTACCGATGGTTCTGCCGGTTTAGTTTCGATCGCAGGGAGACTTCGCTCCAATAGCCTGAGGACGTTGCCTTCTTTCCTGACCAGATATTCACTGGAAACAACACGCTCTTTAGTTTCGGCACCGTTTGTTGTCGCAGATTGCCTGATCAGATCCACCGGACCGTTAAAACGGTATCCCCTGCGTCGGAGGGTCTCAATATACTCTCCGCCGTCAGGCTTTTTGCCAAGTGTCTTTCGCAACAGATAGAGGTACTGAGACAGGTTGGATTCTTCAACGACGGAATCATCCCAGACCATTTCGATCAATTCTTCCTTGGGCAGGATCTCATCGTGGTTCTCGACCAGCACCACGAGGGTCTTGATCACTTTTGGTGGGAGAGGGATCTCGCTTTCGGCGCGATAAAGCATCAGTTTCGACCGGTCAAGCCGAAAGTCGTCAAACACGTAAATGCTGTGTCCAATAGATTTACCCATCTCAAAATTAAATTGAGGAAAACTTGAATTTAAATCCGATGACATTCCGCCTCTCTCAACGTACCATTCGCCGTCAAGGAGCAGATAAGTTCATCGGCCGATCACAGTTGTCTAGGCTGTTCGGCTAATGTAACCCAAACCCACGAAAAACAAAAGAGTTTTTCATCGGGCCTGCTCC
>CAYTDJ010000208.1:0-5458 GCA_964436265.1 uncultured Chloracidobacterium sp.
GCACTGGAGATCGATGGAGGCTGGGCTGCCGGTAAGTAAAGAGTGTTAAAGATCAAAAGGAGGCTCGGCGTGACCGCAGAACCTCCTATTTTCTTGTATCCAACGGCTACTTCGAACCTATTTTGCCGATGTCTTCGCGAAGCTTTGCAATTGCTGAATTTGTGGCGTCTGCGGCTTCGAGACGAGCAAGTGCGGCGTTAGCCTTGGCCGCATCCCCCTTCTTTGTGTGAGCGACGACCAGATTCTGGAGTGCCAGAGTGTGTTTCGGGTCTTTCGCCAGTACGGTCTCGAATTCCTTTATCGCGCGGTCATAATCCGGCTGCGGTCGAAATGCGTAGGTCAGTCCCAGATCAGTTCGGACATCTAGGTCCTCAGGTTTCTTAGCCAGGGCCTCAGTATAGGTCTTTTCAGCCTCATCAAACTTAGATGAGTCGAAGTATGCGTTCCCAAGATTGACGATCGTTACATAGTCGTCAGGTTTGATCTTGGCCGCTTGCTTAAGGAACTCGATCGCACCTTCAAACCGCGAAATCTGATAAAACACCTCCGCAGCCTTTATCTGAGCCTCAAAATTCTCCGGTTCCGCTCGAGCCTTGTCGATCGCCGCTTGAACTTCCTCACTGGAGCCGCTGTTCGCTGCGGTTGGTGGATGTCCAGCCGGCATACCGCCGGCGCCCGGCATCGAAGCTGCCGCAGAAGTGCTTGAAGCGGCCGGCTGACCCTGATTGACCGAATTGGCGAACATAAAACCGACGATCAGGCCAGCAAAAAGTCCGACTAGACAAAACAGTATATTCTCTTTCGTGATCATAAATTTATGCGTATGAATGTAGTCCCGGCAACAAGTAGCTTACACCGAGGTAAGTGAAAACGACGAATAAAAACGCAACAAGCGCGAAATATGCGGAACGGCGGCCACGCCATCCATATGCGATCCGCGAATGAAGGAATCCCGCATAGGTCAACCACGCGACCAATGCTCCAGTTTCCTTGGCATCCCATCCCCAGTAGCGGCCCCAGGACTCATTTGCCCAAACCGCGCCCGTAATGAGAAGAAGAGCGAGACCGGCGAATGTCACACCTCCCAGCTTATACATCAGTCCATCCAAAGTCTCGGCTGACGGAAGCATTTCACGGATCCTTTCAGTTCTGATGCTGAACAGGACAACGAAAAACACTCCCACGAAGCCTGTGATCAACGCCGACAACTCGACCGGGTTGGCGTTTAGGCTCAATCTCAATTTGTCCGCGTTCTGAGAGACCCACTGCGACGACATCTGAACAAGCTGCGTCTGCGAAATTGCCGCGATCTGCTGCTGTGGGGTATTCTCTTGCTGCAGCATCCAAACAGCAAAACGTTCGTACTGTCGAGGGTCAATATACGCGACAACATTCTTTATTGTCTTGACCTGATAAACAAGCGTCGCGATCGCCCCTGCCTGAGTTATCAACGAAGCACCAAGAAACCAAAATCCGATCTTGCCGCTTGGCCTGTCGCCTTTGCTCAAATTTGACACGAATGCAGTGATAGCCGCAATAAGGAGTACTGCGGAAGCAACAAGCAGCCATCCAACGTATGGGATATCCGCCCTTAAAGCGAGCGAGAACTTTGAATCGCCAACAAACGTCGAAGCCGTGTACGTTCCGAACGTACCAGGTGCGAACACACTGAACTTACTTATCGAAGCGAAAACGCAGAGAGCAAAGATCGCAGCCCAGATCCCCATGTTCTCGACCTTGAGCCCGTCCTTCAACAAGTAGAGCACAGCGACAGCAAAGCATACGAGAGCTATGCCGTAGCTCAGCGATGCGACCCCAACGTGGATCGGACGCCAATAAGAATCCAGAACCGGAGGAAGATCCACAAATTCGCTGCCTATGAATCGGGCGAGGACAAGAATGATCGCGGCGAGCGGTAATGAAACGCCGGCGACAATTCGCAGGTCTTTGCGCCTCATTACAAGCAGCGTCGTTACGCCCGCGCCGAATGCAAAGGCAAGGCTAAGATCATACAGATTGGCGAAAGGTACATACCTGAAGATCCAGCCCATTTCTTCAGCATTCCGACCCTGACTCTGAAAGATAGCAAGCTCGCGATCGTAAGCCGATGCCCATCGAACAAGCCAACTTGAAAGATTGAAAAAGACACCCAAGGTCGCAGCATAAAGGCCGAGTTTTTCCGCAAAGCGAAACGGCGCATAGAAGTTTGTTAAGTAAAAAACCGCAGCGAAAAGATATGAGGCTAACGCTAGCATCATTAACGCTCCATCGGATATAAATCGATCGCCGCCGAGGAACACTCTCGCGCCAGCAAATAACAACGAACCAATGACCGCGACTAAGAATGGCAAATATGACGAAGCTATTTCCGGAATGTCCGAACTTTCGGCGTTATCCGCTAAGACGACGGGTGATTTAAGGACTTGTTCACTCATGATCAGTTTTTCTCCTTGATCGAATCGACGATCGATCGTTCAAGCTTTTTCAGGTTTTCCAAAAAACCGTTCGGATTGCGATTCGTGTTCCCTGCAAGAATGAGCTCATGCGAATCACCCGGCCGGGTATCGATCGATGCCCAGACACGCTTGTGCGAGAACGCAAACACCCCAACCAGCGTTAGCGAAAGCAGCGCGAAGCCGCCATACACGACGTTCGACCCCGGATCTCGCTGAACGGAAAGCACGTGTGCGTCCGCGACCTTTTCGAATGAGGTCATCTTGAAGGTATAGCCATTGACGGCTTTCTTTGCGACAGGAATGTCGCCCACCTGGGGGCCAAAGACGGTTGCCTGCTGCATTACTCCCTCTCGCGGTAGTACTTCGAGGATCGCAGCCGGATTCTGATAGTTACTCGAATTCTCGTTCGGATCTTCCGGTCCCATTGTGAAATTCGCTCTAAAGTCCTTGAAGATCAGCTTTGTCCCGTCGTCTAATTCGGCCGAGCCGTTTCGATCGATCTTGACCGTCTGCGGTTCGCCGCCGTTAGCCGGCGTCGCAACGAGCGTTATATTGCGAGCTTTGCCGACATTCACAAAACTAGCCTGAAAGAATCTGTATCCTCGATAGTCGAACGGACGATTCATCTGTACGAATCCTGGATGTTCGCCGGTCTCGTCCTTTATCGTGAACCAGGTCATCCAATCGATCGTATTGGCAGGTGAAAGGGATCCGTCGTCCCGGATCAGCCTTTGTTGGATATCAGTGAATGCAACCTCGAACGGAAGTTTCTTTGTTACCTCTTGGACCTTATCCAATTGAAATGCTGTGTCGGTCATAAGGTCCGACGATTGACCGGGTGAAAGCCCCAGGTTTCCGGTGTGGCCAAGTTGAGCGGTCATGAAACCGCCGATAAAGATCATTAGTAATGCGATATGCACCGCCACGAACATGAGTCGGTTCCATGCTCCTTTCTCCCCGAATACAAAGGTCCGGCCATTCTTTTCGACAACGGATGTTCTTCGAAATCCGTTTTCCTTTAGCGTTCGCGAAACAGAATTGACTAATTTGTCGACATCTCCCTTTACCTCGAACGACACCGATCCCGATTGGTCCCTAAGCCATCTCACAGGTACTGTCTTTGATGGCCGCGAAAAATACGGCCAGATCTTCGGGAGGCGGTCGATCGTCGATAGAATGATGTTTAATGAGAGTGCGGCAAGAAGGGCGTTAAAATACCATGAATGATAGATATCAAAAAATCCCAAACGACCATAGACAAGTCGCTGGGCGGGTGTCAGGGCTGCAAAATAATTCGCAAAACCATCGACATTTTGTTGCATAACCAACATTCCGATCATGCACGCACCGCCGAGGATCACGAGTAGTGTTACGCCGACCTTTACGGAGCATGCGAATTTCAGCAGTTGCGACAGCAACGACTCGATTTTCTGCGGTTTCGCTCCAGCGACCGGAGCGATCAACTCGGTGTTTTTGATTACTGATGTATCCATATGCTTAATGGTTCGGATAAATCGACCACTCTTCGCCTTAGCAATCACCGTGCCTTTGCCTTGATACCGCTTGATAACGCTATTCAGTGCATAATATGGAGACTTCTTATCGACGGAGAGCATTGTGCCCCGCTAACGGTCGCGAATTTTTTCGCATGTGGTTGTTTATAAATGCCTTACGTCCGGGCTGTGACAAAAATCACACAAACCGCGTTAGATTTCAAGTAATATGATGATAGATTAGTCCTTTAGTTGAACTACTTCGAAATGCGATTTTTCCCGCGTACATCGCGAGTAACGGTTAAGTTTGTCTCGATCCTGATCGCGCTCGGCATCGCGGTTTCATTTCTATTAAAAGCCGAGCCAGTAATGAGTTCGAATGGCATTCAATTGCCCCCTCGAATTGTATCGACGCCAACTCCATCGCCGGTTATCCGTCCCCAAGTAAGAACCAGAAAGTATTCCGAGTTTCCACACAGTCAAAAGGCACATCAAATGGCGTGCAATTCGTGTCATAAGTTCCCGTCGGACAACTGGAAAAAAGTTCGTTCTGCCGATTCGGCATTTCCGGATATCACGGACTATCCGAAACACGATTCGTGCATCAGTTGCCATAAACAGCAGTTCTTTAGTGGGCGGCCACCGGCGATATGTTCGATATGTCACACGAACCCCGGCCCACGAAATAGCAGCCGACATCCTTTTCCAAATCCAAGAGAGATCTTTGACCAGTCTCCAAAAGGCAAAATCGCCGATTCTGATTTTTCTGTTGCGTTCCCGCATGCGATACATGTGGATATCGTGACGGGCAGCAGACCGTCAAAAGCAGGGATTATTAACGCCTCTTTTCTGAGGACCGTTGTGGCGGAAGAAAGCTGCGTCGTCTGCCACAAGACATTAAATCCCCAGGGTGACTCACCAGACGAGTATTTTTCCCCTCCTCCAAAAGACATTGGAGAAGCTTTTTGGCTCAAAAAAGGCACATTCAAGTCTTCGCCGATCGGCCACACTACCTGCTTCACTTGCCACAATGCCGATAGCGGAATGACACCGGTACCGTCCGATTGCGCTACATGTCATAAGTTGAGAGAACCAATAATTCAAGCAGATTTCGATCCGAAACTCGCCGAAAAAATAGGAGTGACGGAAAGGGTAATGTTAGATGCGTGGAAAACGCGGACTTCGGCAGGCACATTCAGACACGAATGGATGAGTCACGCCGAACTCAGCTGCTCGACATGCCACGATGTTTCGTCCCTGGTGACGAACGACCAAAAAACAAAAAAGGTGGCAGTTACCTCATGCAACATGTGTCATATCACAGCAACGACCGCTGATGGCGGTGTCCTGAATTATGAGATCGATCAAAGAAAGAAGAATCCCGGATTTCAATGTGTAAAGTGTCACATTTCCTTTGGCGGAAAGCCGATTCCGGAAACTCATATCAAGGCCGTGGCCGAGGCGGGTAAATGATCGATCGGATGAAAAACGTGCTCTCGAAAAAGCATC
>CAYTDJ010000209.1:0-5413 GCA_964436265.1 uncultured Chloracidobacterium sp.
CCGTTTGTTGACACAAAACATCCGGTGATGGACATGGTGATCGTTCGCGAAAATGAGGAAGATCTCTACGCTGGCATTGAGCATCGCCAAACGCGTGAGGTCTATCAGTGTCTTAAGCTAATTACTCGACCGGGCTGTGAAAAGATAGTCCGATACGCGTTTGAGTACGCCCGACTGAACAATCGAAAAAAGGTCACGTGTTTCACCAAAGACAACATCATGAAGATGACCGACGGCCTGTTTCACAAGGTGTTCGACGAGATCGCGGCTGAGTATCCGCAGATCGAGAACGAACACTGGATAGTCGATATCGGGGCCGCCAAACTCGCAGACACGCCGGAGAAGTTTGACGTTGTTGTAATGCCAAATCTCTACGGCGACATCTTGTCGGACGTTGCTGCCCAGATCACCGGATCGGTCGGACTCGCGGGTTCAGCAAACATCGGTGAACACGTGGCGATGTTTGAAGCGATCCACGGATCGGCTCCCGACATCGCCGGACAGAACATTGCCAATCCTTCGGGCCTGCTACATGGTGCAATTATGATGCTCGTCCATATTGGCCAGCCTGAGATCGCCGAAAAAGTACACAACGCCTGGCTTCGAACAGTCGAGGACGGTGTGCACACTGCCGATATCTTCAAACAAGGGTTGAGCAAGGAACTGACGGGGACCGAGGGATTTGCCGACGCCGTCATCGAGCGTCTCGGCCAATATCCCGAAACGCTGAATCGCGTCGAGTATTCACACGGGGATGAAAGGATTTTGACCTCCTATGTTCCCTCGCCTCATGATACCGAGATCCGCAAAGACACCGTTGGAGTCGATGTGTTTCTCGAATGGAAGGGCGGTTCCCCCGAAGAACTGGGCAAACGGCTCGAATCTGCGAACGGCAGAGGTGTTCAGCTTCAGATGATCACAAATCGCGGCGTCAAGGTCTATCCGGGTGGAATGCCGGAGACCTTTTGTACGGACCATTGGAGATGCCGGTTCATGACAGACGGATCGAACCCTACGATCGGCACGTCGGAGATCATCGGGTTGCTGAAAAGGATCGACGGACTTGGGCTTGAGTTCATCAAGACCGAGAACCTCTGCACATTCGACGGACAGCCTGGTTATTCACTTGGCCAGGGACAGTGAGGCGAAGCCGATGACAAATGAACTAGAACGAACATCGGGGGTAGAAAGTAGAGGTATTTCAGGTGTCATCGGGAATCATCCGGGACGATTTTGGATCGGGTGTTCCGATTCTCCGGCCGACCTCTTTGAATTGGCAAAAGAGCAAAACGCCCTGATCCATTCGAATCCGGGCAACCTCGCGTTGCCGTCGGACCTTAGTCTTCTTGCGACATTGAAAATGGCTATTGATCTATACAACGTCAGCGAGATCGTGATCTGCGGCCACTATGGGTGTCGATCCGTCGAGGCTGCTTCCGAAGGCATTCGCAACGAGATAATCGGGGATTGGTTGAGCCCCTTGAAGACACTTGCCGTCAAGAGTCCAGCCGTGCGTACGGCATCGGGCGGAACTCATTCGACGGTGGATACATTGGCTGAGCAGAACGTCGTCCTTCAGGTAATGAATGTTAGCCGAACGAGCATCGTTCGGGATGCGTGGGCAAGCGGCAAAAGTATCTCGATCCTCGGAATGATATTCGAACCGACCAGCGGCCGCTTGAAACTCGTTAGTGAACCTATTACGTCGGCATTTTTAGGGTAGCGAGTATTTGCGCTCGGCCTTCGGGTAGGAACCAAGCGGTGTGTGGTCCGGTCGATGAGAAAAGATCGGGAAGTGAAGAGGCCTCTCATTGAGCGAGAGGCCTCGTATTTTTTCACAAATAGCGTATCTCAAATGCCCTATGGCTTATAGCGAACATTATTCGATGCTCGCCCGCTGCAAGTTTTTCACGGATTCGAGATCTTGATGCCAATGTCGCGTCGTTCGAGTTCCGCAACAAACTTGTCCGGATCGATCGCTTTCTCCTGAGGCGTTGCACCGCGTCTCAGGACATCTCCTTTTGCCATCATCTGGGCGATGATCGAAGCGGGGAATGCCGTGGTCCGCATCATTGCTGAAAGTCCTGTTGAATCGTCGTGCTTGTCCACTATGTCGTACCGAAGTGTTTTGGACGAATCGTCCTTTACACCAACGAAGTCAAGCCTTACAAGAACGTAATCTGGCCCGTCGGCAGGAAGGTATTTCTGAAGAAGGTCGCCAAAGACCTTTCGCGGTTTCACCTTTTGATAATCGACTAGGATCTCGTCACTCGAGCATAGCCCAAGGTCGATCATCGTCTTGAATTTGTCGCAGTGGCCGGCGTATCGGATCGTCTTATAATCGAGCTCTTTGATCTTGCCGAGAAACGTGTCAGGCAATGTCGAGGTTCCGCCCGATGTCTGAAACGCCTCGAGCGGAGGAAAGCCATCGAACTCGAGCGATTCGAGTTCCGTCATCGAGGGCACTTCGATTATTTGGCCGTCGCGGATAACTCGCGCGACCTCGATATACTCGTTTATCAACCCTTCGACCGAGAAGACAAGCTGGTAATTCAACGGTGGCTGCGGGTCTTGCGGCAGGCCGCCGACCCGGATATGGATCTCGTCAACCGTGTCGAACTTTGCGGCACCGTGCATTGCAAGGATCGAGACCATGCCCGGGGCGAGGCCGCAATCGGGAATAATGCTCACTCCTGCAGCTTTCGCTTCCTCGTCAAGTGCAAGCTGGGAGTCAACGACGTAATTGTTGCCTCCGAGGTCGCACAAATGTGTGTTTGTATCTATCGCGGCCCGCGAGAGCGATTCGTTGTACCAGTAATTGACGCACGAGATCGCGGCATCGTGATGCGCCATTAACCGTGCGACATCAGACTGGTTTCCGGCGTCGACGTGATGGGCCGTGATGCGATCGGTGCCGACTTGTTCGGCAACTGCTTCAGCCTTCTTTAGGTCAAAGTCGGCAATGGTCACCGAATCGACACCCGGCGAATTATGGATCAGGTCAAACGCGGCTCCGTGGCCCATTCGGCCCGCCCCAAGAACTAGGATCTTCATAAACACTAAGTTACCAGTCGTCGCCTTCGTCCGGCTCTTCACCCGCGATCGTTTCACCGGCAAATTCCCAAACCTTTTTCTTCCAGGCCCGCATTCCTTCGATCAGATTGAGTGCTACCTGCGGATGCGCCGCGTTACGCTCGAGGCGGATCACCTCAGCCGAGACTGTCACTTCATCGTTCGGATTCTCAATAACGGTCAGTTCGACCTTAGTACCGACGTTAGGCAGCTTACGTGGAAGATAGACGAGCGTGCCCTGAAGGCCCACGTTTTCTGTCAGCCCTTCTTCGGTGACTGGCTGCCCTTGATCGTCCTTCCATCGGACGCGAATGGGAAAGGAAATAACGTATCGGGCGGCTTGGCGGCGGTCCTGCATTGGCAATACCTCGGAATCGAAATGGATAGGTCGAAAACTCGAATATGAGCAAAATATGCATCTTGCCCGGCTTTAGAGTCTATCAAAAACCAAAAAAATTGCCACTTGTAAGCGCCTGAAAACACAACAATTGCATATAAAACAATGAGTTGCGGGTATTTTGTGCGGTGGACATGACCTTTCCAAGGTGCTAGCCTTTAAAGCGTCCCGAACACTGTCGTTCGCGATTGGCGGAATTCGCCGCCACCCTAGTCTCAGGGGTCTTTCTTCTACACAACCTGCCGCATAAGAAAGGGAATGGCTTCCCGATCTGGTTTGATTGTGATCCCGAGACGGATTTGACAGGAGAATAACAAATGAAAAACTTCGTCAGAGGAGGAGTCGTTCTGACGGTGTTTTGCTTGTGTGTAGTTTTGATCTATGCGCAAACAAGCACGACAGAGATCCTCAGTTCAGCGAATGATTCGCAAGAAAAACTTAATATAACTGAATTAGAACAGAATACGACTGCAGAAGAAGTAATAGAAAACAACATTCAGAACCAGGAACAAGACAAGGGAAGTAAGAAAAAAGAAGTCGTAAAGAAGACAGTATCTACGCGCAGCACGGCAGCAGGAAGTTTTACAGCCACTGCGTATTGTTTGAAAGGCAGAACTGCAATGGGTCACGGCGTACGCCGAGGCTTGATAGCAGCCGATCCGCGGGTTCTAAGACTGGGCAGCCAGGTAAGCCTCGGAGCGGGATCGTACAGCGGCCAGTATTTGGTTTCAGATACGGGCGGCGGCGTTAAAGGCAGAAGGATCGACATCTGGATGCCAAGCTGTGCAGAAGCGAGACGCTTTGGACGGCGAACCGTGACGATCAGCCCACTTTAAACAAGACCACAATTAAATAACGAGAGACCGCTTCGGAATTTTACGAGGCGGTTTTTATTTTGTTTGAATGAAAAGGAAGACTAACTAGTGTTGGGCACCGCGGGCCAATAAGAGCTGTACTACGTCACCTCGGTTTAAGGCGCGCGCCTTGCTAAGCGAAGTCCTTCGCCGGTTATCACGTGCACGAATGTCAGCACCCTTGTCCAAAAGGGCTCTGATAAAACTGATGTTTCCGAGTTTGACAGCGATCATTAGTGCGGTCTGACCTTCGGCGTCGCGAAGTTCCAAATTCGGATTCGCCGACAGTATGGCATTAAACATTTGGCTGTCTGCTTCGACGATAGACAGCATCAAAGCGCTGTGTCCCCGAGAGTTTTGAAAATTCAAACTGTTTCCTGTTCGTGAAAGCAACCTGACAATTTCTGAATGTCCTTTTTTCGCGGCGAAATGCAACGCGGTCTGTCCCGCATCATTTTGCACGTCGGTGGTTGCTCCTCCCCGCAGCAATGCTGTTACACACTGTGAATAGCCGCCATCGGCAGCCAGCATCAATGCCGTTGACTGCATTTTGCTGACAGCGTTTACATTCGCACCATTCCTGACCAGTACTTGAGCAATGTCACAGTGTCCGCCCCATGATGCAAACATTAAAGCGCTCATCCCCCGGTCATCAGGTCCCGGCGGCGTATTCGGATCTACACCAGAGCTAAGCAATCGTTCGACTTGCTGGCGATCCCCATTCATCGAAGCAGTCAGGATACGATAATCAGCCCGTTTTCGCGAATTTTGAGCGAGAGTCCGGCTTCCTATGAACACGACTGCGGCAAAAAGGATCATCCCTAGAAGGATAAACGAAATGCGAACGATCGTTTTTTTATTCATAGCAGCTCCCTATAGGCCTAGTTGCACACCTCGACACATATTTCAGGTTCGCAGTCTCCCGGATATGTTACGCACTCCTGCAAACCGGTATATGGATTTTGCCAGCAAATATCAATGTCCGGATCGCACCATCCACCTGTACATTCGGTATGCGTTCCTCGCAGGCAGCACTCATCGCCCTGACACGGATCTTCTCCATCGCCGGGTGTCGGTGGAGGAGGCGGAG
>CAYTDJ010000210.1:0-5411 GCA_964436265.1 uncultured Chloracidobacterium sp.
ATACGATCACGACAAACATTAGCGGCGACTCGACAAGTTCCGCGTAACGCTCACCCAGCCTCGGAACCAGGAACGGCACTCTGATAGAACCGCAGAGGAATCCGGCAACGAAAACGATCGCAAAATATACTGAGGACGATCTTAGGATCCCTATCACGTCTTCACCTTGGTCAATAGATAAGCACCCAGCATCGCGAATAACATCAACGGTCCCCAAACAGCTGCGACAGGCGGAAGCGCACCCGAAAGACCAAGCTGCTCAAATGCCGACGTCACGCCCATGAAAACCAGCCAAAGAGCGACCGCGTAACCAACCGTCGCCGCCTTCCCTTTCCGATTTAGGCTCAAAGCAAAAGGAGATGTGAACATTGCGATTATGAACGGCAAAAAGAGCGTGGACCATTTCTTCTCAAGAGCGACCTCAAAACTTCGCTTTTCGACCTCTGATTCGCTGTCTTCGATCCGAGCCTTCGTTTCCGCGATACTTAATTGACTCGGTTTCTTCCGGATCTCCTTAAAGGGATTGGAATCCGCGACCACGTCGACATTTCCATTGATCAGCGAATTCTCAATGGTGCCATTGGAGAGAGCGCTCTTCTTTACAGGACCTACAAGTGAAATTCCGGTTTTGACCCAAATTGCCTCCGGCGAACGGTACAGGGTTTGCAATTCTCCGCTATCCGCAAATTCAAAGATCGTAACGGCCTCGACCCTCTTTTCGTTATCAGACGCATCTGTATTATATGTAAATGAATAGATCTTGTTTCCCTCGGCGACCCAGAATTTCCCCGGGCCGATGACTGGCTTCCCTCGGCTTCGAAGCTGCTGCCTAAACTCATCCTGGAGCAGGTTTGCTCTTGGGGCCATCACCTCTTGAACCGCGAAGTTGAATCCGCCGATCGAAAGCATGAGGACAAAACAAGGAGCTAGCAGTCGGTACACGCTCTGTCCGGCCGAGGTCCAGGTGACCACTTCGTTCTGCCGCGATTTGATCACATAGGTCACCAGGGTGGCTATCATGGCGGATGAAGGAGCCAGCTGAAGATAGATGAACGGCAATAGAAACACAAGATATTTTGCCAGCAGCGTTATGCCTCCATCCATCGTTCCCGCAAAGCGCCAAAGCTCAAACGCAGTAAATATCACAAAAACCGACGCCAAAAATGCGAGGGTTATTACGAAGTACTTGATCAGGTTTACAAGAATGTCGAAGTCCCGAAGCCCGGTCGTCACGTCAACAAACAGGTTTCTCCGTTCAAGGCGCCTCGAGTCGCCGGAAAATAGTTCATGTAGTTTCTCGGACAATGGAGTTAAATAACTGAGTATATGTATCTTGGAACCCCATAACAACCATATTATCAAGAGAACGCTGAAACCGATGGGGATCAGGCTGCCCACGAAAACGCTGACGTTCCCCGTTCTCGCAAGCTGTTCACCAAGAAATGCGAAAAGGTAGTACGTTATCAGACCCGCTAGAGAAAGAATGGCTCCGTAGCCTCGTCCGCCGCGGTTAAACCTTAATACAAGTGCTGCGCCAAGGAGACAGAATATTATCGGCGTGATCCCAAGTGTTATCCTCCGCTGCCACAGTATCTCGGCCTCGGTCCGCTCGCGCCCTTCCCGGCTTTTTGCAAATTCGGACAGTTGGGTCAGTCCTAATTCTTCCGCTGAACTCTCGGCTCTGGCGAGTTTCTCGATCAACTCCCCGCGTTGGGTCTTTATTGCAAACCGCACCTCGCCGATACGCTCTGAGATAAACTTCTCTTCCCGGTTTTCCGGAGTAATGGTTGTAGAAACAGCGTCTTCGAGTACCAATTCGGACAACTGGTCGGTCGAATCTATGCGGCCCTTCTGTGACGTTATCAGACGCATGCTCCCGGTTGCCGCATCTTCGGTGTAAATGAAGATGCTCTTCCAGGTGCCGTTTGTCAGATCGCCGTCTTTGACATAGATCGTATAACCGGCGACCTCTGTATTGAATACACCGGGCTCGATCGGCGATTCGAGTTTGTAGATCGCCGTTTGCATAGCAACCTGTCTTACAACGCGGGCCGCGATCGGAACACCGAATAGATTGATCGCAAATGTGAAACCGGAAAGCAGGACGCCGAGCAGAATGATCGGAAGGACAATGTGAAAATTACCGACGCCCACAGCCCGTATCGCAACGAGTTCACTGTCGCCCTGCATCTTTGAGAGGCCGATCACCGTTCCGACGAGGACGGCCATCGGACAGGTAAATGCGATGACATTCGGAATAAGAGCAAACGCCAATTGCCAGATCAATTTTCCGGGTATATTAACGCTGAAGAAAATATCGGCGAAGCGACCCGCCTGCTGAACGAACAGGATCACGCTCAACAGGACCCAGGACGACAGGAAATACGGCACTACCGCGCCGATCAGGTATCTGAAGATCGTCCAACTGTGTCTCATCAGTTCAGGTTAGGATTTTATCGCAAAGAGTTGCCGCTCGCGACTTCCCTGCCCAGGACGCCTGCGATTATGCGTTTCATGACAGATGAGATCATAGCCACCGATTCATTTCTGCCATGTGAATATTCGACGAAATCTTGCGGCGAAAGCGCCTGCACATTTCGAAACACCTCTCTGTCCTCGGTCGAGATCTCACCGATGGCATAAGACTTTCTGCAGGTGCCGCACTGAAGCTGAAATCCGGAAACGATCGTTGCTGCCTCATTGTCGCCGATCGTTCTACCGCACGATCCGCAGCGGAGCCAGTCCGGCAGATAGCCGCTAAGCCTAAGCAGCCAGAGTTCGAAATATAATTGAACAGCTGAAAGATCACGTTCGCTTTCCGGAGCTGCAAGACACGCCGTGATCATTCGATACAGTGTCTCATCGGCGTCATGAGGCGGGGCAAAATCGGTGAGCAGGTCGCCGATGTATGAGAATGCAGCGAGAAACGCAGGATCGCTCGCCGTCTCAAAACGAGACCTGGTAAGTTCCACTTGCTGGATAGAAACGAGTTCGCGGTCGTCCTTTTGAAAATACGAGAGATTGATCGTGGAGAACGGCTCTAGCGTGCTCCCGAACCGGCTTTTAAGTCTCTTCGCTCCTTTTGCGACTCCACGGACCACACCGAATTCGCGAGTAAAGAAAACCACTATCCTGTCGGCTTCGGACAGGTTGTAACTTTTGATCACGAGTGCTTCGGATTCCTTTAGGGACATCTAAGATGATTATATCCGAGCGGCAGGCTTGATAAGGATGTTGGTCGACGTCCGCAGGCAAAAAGGTCTACGTCTAATGCTCTCTTCGTGAGCAGATCGAGCGGCAGATGATCGCAATATCTCAGATCATTATAACTGTCCGCCGCGGATCGTGCAGGCCCCTGACCTATTTGCGCCAGCCTTGCGCCACCTGCGCCATGCGCGCCGGCGCAAGTGGTGGCGCATACGGCCACGGCTACCACGGAATGAAATACAGGACCCAGGCGATCAATAGGCTGACACCGACAAACTGCAGAAAAGTCTTTGTCCCATACCACAGCTTTTCTTTTGGTGTGCCGTTCGAGATCGCACCGAAAACGATGGAGATCAACGCGCCAAAACCTACAAGATAAAGAAAATGGATCATTTCTTCCTCCCTAGATAGATGTCGATCGCATCGATGATCGCAAGGTAATTCAGGAGTCCGGCCGTTTCTACCATCCTGCCGCCGTACTCAAAAGTAGCCAGCGCGGGCGTGTTCGGCGACGGCTCAACCGACAGAAGGAATGCAGCTATCGCACCGAGACCGTTGCCGAGTTTGGCAAAGACGTTTAGAAGAAACAATAACGCCCCTTCGGCAAAATTGAATCCGGGGTAATAGGCCCCTCCGCTCAACACGCCGACAATAAAGAGCGTCCAGATCGCAGCCGCGATCAGAAGTCCTCGCTTGCTCCTTTTTTGGATCAGATGGCCTGCTCCCGGGAAAAACCAGGCAGCCAGGCCGATTATGATTGGATTATTCATCAATTGTCCTCGAAAAATTGCCTCTAAATCACCTTAACTGTCATGATTCGAACACTAGAGCGAGATTGAATATTTGACTGTATCTCATTGATATTAGACTATTTACAGCACATCTAATGTTACGTATCAAGTATGCGGCGGCGGCAACCATATCTACTGTATTACCTAAATAGTTCTACCTAACTCATTGATATGTGTGACTTTATCAATACCAGAAACTACTTTATCTCTCTACCGCCCGTTTCCCGCTTTTTCGACAAAACCCCTGAACAATTGCCTCGATAGTTCATCAACCTGCCAATCAAGTTCGGGGTGCCATTGAACACCGACCACAAATCGATCACTTCTCGTGTCACACACGGCCTCTATGACACCGTCCGGGGCCCAGGCGATCTCCTCTAAATCCCTTCCGATCTTACAGATAGCCTGATGGTGATGCGAATTCACTTTAGTTGTGTCTTCGCCGACAGCTAATCCTTTTTCTAGCAGGCTTCCAAGCTTTACTTTTATCGAGTGCGACCGCCTATCAAGCGGAGTTCCTTGTTGGTGCTTAATTGCGTTCGGAACCTGAGAATCGATGTCCTGGATTATCGTTCCGCCGCGCGACACGTTCAGCGCCTGAAGTCCATAGCATATCGCAAATAGAGGCAAGTTTCTCTTCTCTATTTCCGCAAGAACTAACAGATCGGTAGCGTCTTTCTCGGGAACGACCCGCCCAAGTTTTGGATGCGGTTCCTCACCGAAATGTGCGGGGTCCACATCTGAATCGCTTCCCGGCAATAGTATGCCGTCAAGGCCTGTGACCGCATCGACAATATACTCTTCGTCAGGTATCAGCGATATGTGAACCGGGGTCGCGCCCGCTGCAGCAAGAGCCTCGCTGTAGTCACGGCCGAGATAAAACCGCCTTGTAGAATGCTCAAGCCGCATCGTAATGCCGATCTTTGGTCTATACGCCATAAACACGTTTATGTTCAAGCAATGTCGCTGTGTATGTCAATTTGAGCATTTGTTTTCGAACAACTATCATCTAGGTTTATGGGCAATTCCGGTTCGAGAGAGTTTATCCGGTCGACGACCGTTCTCCTGGTTCAGCGTGGCGGAAAGGTCGCGATGGCGGGCGATGGCCAGGTTACGCTAGGTGATACCGTGATAAAGGGAAAAGCTCGAAAGGTCAGGCGAATAGCCGGCGGGAACATCCTCGCTGGTTTTGCAGGTGCCACGGCAGACGCGTTCACTCTATTGACCCGCTTTGAGACAAAACTCGAGCAGTTTCAGAACCAGCTCGAACGGGCCGCCATCGAACTGAGCAAGGATTGGCGCACGGACAAATATCTTCGAAATCTGGAAGCTTTGTTGATCGTTGCCGATAACAAAGATGCGTTCCTGCTTTCGGGAAAGGGTGATGTGATCGCCTCCGATGATGGTCTTCTT
>CAYTDJ010000211.1:0-5375 GCA_964436265.1 uncultured Chloracidobacterium sp.
TAATCTGCGGGGACCAGTACGTCTTGTCCGGCCTTTCCAAATGTCTCGACGCGTGTCTTGCCATCCGAACTCTGCTGAATGTACCAGCGGTTTTCGCTGCCGCGAAATACCGCAAGATCCGCTTTTCGATCGCCATCGTAATCAGCCGCGACCGGTATGTCGCCAAAGCGGCCTAGAACCCTTACTTCTGACTTTGACTGTACGAAATCCTTTGAGGATTCGAGGACGATCCACTCGCCCGATGTTGCCCGAAAAACTGCGATGTCTGCTTTGCCGTCGCCATCGAAATCCGCAGGGATCGGTTCGTCTGAAACACCGCTGGATGAATTGATGCGAACGATCTGAGCTTTTGAATCACTGCTGCGTTTGATATACCACGTGCCGTTTTCTGCACGCCAAACTGCGTTGTCGAGTTCACCGTCGCCATCGTAATCTGCCGGAACCAAACGATCGGTCGCCTGTCCCCATCGAGTCGCAACGAAAGCACAGTCGTCAGCCGACGTTGTGTACCAGACTCCTTTGGCCGGATTATAAAGAGCGAAATCGGAGCGGCCTTTTTCAGATCTCTGTCCGGCAGCGGCGTTCACTATAGCGATCGTCGCAACTACCGCGGCAGCAAAGACTCTATTTAATTTTGAAGAATACGGCTTCAAAGTTTCCCACTCCAGGTTGCTTTTGTATCTATTGACGAAATGAGATGTTTCCTTTCACTTGACGTTCGCATTTCTCGTTTTTGCGAATCCATTTCGTCGTTATGCCCTACGAAACTAACAATCCTTGCCGACTTCCTGTAAAATTAAGGAAATTGTTATGACAGCGAAGATACTTAGCGGCCGCGAGATAGCGGAATCGATCAAAGAAGAGGTACGAGATGAGGTTTCCCGGCTGTTCGAAGAGAACGGGTTCCGACCAGGATTAACGGTTGTCCGTGTGGGCGAGGATCCGGCTTCTGCTGTTTATGTAGGAAACAAGGTAAAGACCTCTCACGAGCTTGGGATCATTTCCGAACACATACATCTTGACGCAGACACAACACATGACGAAGTACTTTCTACAGTTCAAAGATTGAATAGCCGAGATGACATCGACGGCATCTTGGTACAGTTGCCGCTTCCTGACCACATCGACGAGAACGCTATCCTCGAGGCTATCGATCCGCAAAAAGACGTGGACGGCTTTCACCCGATGAATGTCGGGCGGCTGAATCAAGGTCAGCGTTCGCTCGTTCCTTGTACGCCGGCCGGCGTGATCGAGATCTTGAAACGTTCCGGGATCGGGATCGCCGGAAAGCACGCCGTGGTCGTCGGGAGAAGCAACATTGTAGGCAAACCGATGGCCGCTTTATTGCTAAAAGAAAATGCGACGGTTACGATCTGCCATTCACGTACAACCGACCTGCCATCGATAACTCGTCAAGCAGATATTCTGGTCGCCGCGATCGGCAGGGCCGGGTTCGTTCGCGGAGAACATATTCGCGAAGGAGCAACGGTCATAGATGTCGGAATTAATAGTGTTTCCGACAAGGAGGTTGCTGCCGGCCTCTTCTCAGAAGAGGATCTGCCGAAACGGCTTGCCGCCATCGAAAAGCGCGGTTCGACGCTCGTCGGTGACGTTAATCCGAAAGAAGCCATTGAAAAAGCGGCCAACTTTACACCCGTGCCCGGCGGCGTCGGATTGCTCACCGTCGCAATGCTGATGAAGAATACTGTCGAGGCCGCGAAAATGAGGCGAAACCTGTAGTCATTACGAATAATTATGAACTTTGAAGATTATCAATCAGAAGCGAGCCAGACGGCTCTATACCCGCGGCGAATGAACAACCTTGAGTACCCGACACTTGGACTTGCGGGTGAGGCCGGCGAGGTGGCGAACATCGTCAAAAAGATCCAGCGCGATTCGGGCGGTGTCATTACCGATGAGACTCGAGCGAAGCTGAAGGACGAGCTTGGGGACGTTCTCTGGTATATCTCGGCCTGTGCCGACGAACTCGGACTTACTCTTACTGAGATCGCCGAGTTCAATGTACAGAAGCTGGCAAAACGTCATAACCGGGCCGCGTAATGCTCAAGGTCGGGCTCACAGGTTCGATCGCGGTTGGCAAATCGCATGTTTGCGATGTTTTTCGCGAACTAGGCTGCCGCGTTCTTGACGCTGACCAGACCGCACGCGATGTGGTCCGGAAAGGAACGCCCGGGCTGTCTAAGATAGTCGAGGCCTTTGGTCAAAGCGTCATTGCTGCAGACGGAGAACTTGACCGTCCGAAAATGGCTGCGATCGTGTTTGCGGACGAAGAGAAACGCCTGCTCCTGAATTCTATTGTTCACCCTCTTGTGTTCGAGGCACAGAATCAATGGCTTGCGGATCGAGAAGCTGAAGATCCGGACGGCATCGCGATCGTTGACGCCGCGTTGATGATCGAATCAGGCGGGTACAAGCGCTTCGATAAGCTAATTGTTGTGTGGTGCGAACCTGATATACAATTGCAGCGGTTGAAACGGCGTGATCGATTGAGTGAAGACGAGGCGGAAAAACGCGTTCGTTCTCAGATGCCGCAGGACGAAAAGAAGAAGTTTGCTGATTTTCTGATCGACACCTCCGGCAGTTTCGAATCGACACGTGTTCAATGTATTCAAGTTCACCGATCACTGCAAGAATTATCCCGGACCTGACGCCGCCTCCACGGCGCTGATGCCAATGTTTTTCCATTCGCAAAAAGACCGGAGAAAGATGTCCGCTTTGCTGGCGGCTGCGGCACTATTCATTACGGCCTGCACACAGCTCAAGTCTCCGGAACCCGAGGCGTATTTTTCGAAGACCGAACCTCCGGCCAAACAGGAATTACGATGGACGAACGGCAAACTTCCAAAAACATTTGACCCGGCGCTTGCGGCTGCCGCCCCGGAGATAGATGTCGCACGAGCGATCTTTGACGGCCTTACGGATCTCGATCCCGAGACGCTCGAAGCAGTCCCGGCGTTGGCCGAGAAATGGACATCCGACAAAGAAAACAAAGAGTGGACCTTTTACCTCCGCGAAGACGCGAGGTGGTCCAATGGCGAAAAGATCACCGCCGAGGACTTTGTTCGCTCTTGGAAACGCCTTGTGCAAATGGGCGAAAGAGTACCCCACAGAGATCTGCTTTTGAATATAGTCGGCCTTGCGAAGGTCACAAAGAAACGGCCCGGTGTTCCCGGCGGGGAGCCTGAGGCTTTGAGTGGAACACCCGAAGGACGCCTCGTACCGGCCGCGCGTGAAACATCGACACCGGAACGGCCGAACGAACCGGCAACTCCAGTTCCGGCCGGCGCCGGTCTGCCCGCAAAACTGAACGACGCGGAGCCCACATCACCTTTCGGCATAGTTGCCGTCAATTCTCTTGAGATCAAAATATCGCTTATCCACCCGGACAAGGATCTGCCGAAGCTCGTAGCTCATCCGCTGTTTCGTCCGGTTCAAAACGACATTCCCGACAAAGTTCCAGAAAACACGGTGACTCAGATAGTGACAAGCGGGGCGTTTCGCATCTCGTCACTCGACGCCGAAGAACTGCTGCTTGACCGATTTGAATCGTATTGGGATATGGAGTCTGTAAAACTCGAGCGGGTGAGGTTTGTTCCCTCGCAAACGGCGGAAAAAGCATTGGAGGCCTACAGGAACGGCACCGTCGACGTTGTATCAAACTCCGAGTTTTCACCGGCAGCGTTGAAATTACTTGAACCGTACGAAGATTTTCGGCGCACGACATATGCCGCGCTTAACTTTTACGAATTGAATGTTGCCAAGGCTCCGTTCAGTGATCGACGCGTCCGCGAGGCACTTGCGATAGCGATAGAGCGCGAGAGCCTGACGGAAGGCGAACTCGGCGGTTCGACCCGACCCGCCTTTAGTTTCACGCCGTTTTCGAAAACGCCGGGCTCGAAATTCTCGCAAGATAAGGAAAGGGCAGCACAGCTGCTCGAAGACGCAGGGTTTCCCGATGGCGAAGGTTTTCCGGTCATCAGACTGCTCATAAACCGAAATGACACTCAGCAGCGGATCGCCAGATCTGTTGCAAGGATGTGGAAGCAGAACCTGAACATTGACACCGAGATCGTTGTGAAAGAACCGGCCGAGGTCGCCGCGGCAAGAGCGTCGGGCGATTGGGATGCGATAAGGCGAGGAGCCGTCATCGCGACGCCGGACGAGACGGCGAACCTGCTCTCGATGTTTTACAGCGATGCGGCAGACCCGGCGGAATTGAGCGCAATAGATCCAAGCCAGCGATCGGATTTCAAGTCTCCCTCAGCGAGACAAACGCCCGGTACGCCGGAAGTAAACGCTGCAGAAAATGTAGTGAGCCGCGAACCCGATGCGGGCAAGTTCATCTTAACGGAAGATCAGGCGATCTTTGGGGTGCAGGGAATCCCTCTCTATTTCCCAACCTCATATTCGCTTGTGAAGCCATACGTTAAGGGCTTCGACGCGAATAGTCTGGATGCTCCAATGTTGAAGCGTGTCGAGATCGACAATAAATGGCGGCCAAAGTAATGGATAGCTAATCCGAGATCGAGACCCCCTATCAAATATCTCTGAAGTTCTGACAAATGAGTATCGATCGCCCAATTCTTTCGGTCAAAGACCTTAAGACCTATTTCCATACTGACGAAGGCTTGGTCAAAGCGGTTGATGGAGTTTCGTTCGAATTGAAAAAGGGCGAGACTCTGGGGATCGTCGGTGAATCTGGTTCGGGCAAATCGGTCACAAGTCTTTCGGTGATGAGGCTGATCCAGGAGCCGCCGGGAAAGATCGCGGGCGGCGAGATCATTTTTGACGGAAAGGACTTGCTGAAGTTACCGATCAACGAGGTGCGAAAGCTCCGCGGAAAAAAGGTTGCGATGATCTTTCAGGATCCGATGACATCGCTAAATCCTTATCTCAGGATCTCTACCCAGTTGATGGAGGTCACGCGGCTTCATCTCGGTCATTCTAAAGCACAGGCGCGCGAACACGCCGTGAAGATGCTCCGGATGGTCGGCATTGCTGATCCCGAGGATCGTATCGATAGCTACGCGCACGAATTCTCGGGCGGTATGCGTCAGCGTGTAATGATCGCGATGGCATTAAGCTGCGATCCTGAACTACTAATTGCGGACGAGCCAACGACCGCACTTGATGTGACCATCCAGGCTCAGATACTCGAATTGATCAAAGATCTTAAGTCCCGAATGGGCACCAGCGTTATTCTGGTCACGCATGACCTCGGTGTGGTCGCCGGAATGACAGACAGGACGATCGTCATGTACGCGGGCAAGGTCTTTGAACAGGCGACAACCAGACAGCTTTTTGCGAGGCCGGCAAATCCGTACACGAAAGGTCTGACGCGCAGCGTTGCCGGC
>CAYTDJ010000212.1:0-5362 GCA_964436265.1 uncultured Chloracidobacterium sp.
ATGGATATTGCTTCGCCCAAATCCCTGATGAGAGACTGGATAACGACAGAGAGTGATAACGCGCCTTTATCGGAGGTGAGTGTCTCCTTTGATGCGTCGGCAAAGATAGCGGATCTTAAGACCGCGATCGAAACCGTGATCCGCGGGAAATCCGATACGGTCAAAAATGCTTTGGTCTGCCTTTTTGCAAATGGCCATTTACTTATCGAGGACGTGCCCGGGATCGGAAAAACGACACTTGCGCGTGCGCTCGCCAGGGCACTCGATCTGTCGATCCAAAGAATTCAATTTACTTCCGATCTATTGCCGTCTGATGTGATCGGACTTTCTGTCTTTGACCAGCGTTCTGGTGAATTTGAATGGAAACCGGGACCGATCTTTGCGAATATAGTTTTGGCCGACGAGATAAATCGTGCGACTCCGAAGACCCAATCCGCGCTTCTTGAGGCCATGGCTGAGGAACAGGTGACCGTTGACGGTGTTTCCCGACGGCTCCCGCTACCCTTCATGGTGGTAGCGACGCAGAATCCGTCCGAGCATCACGGCACATACCCGCTTCCTGAATCTCAGTTGGATAGATTTATGTTGCGGCTTCAGATGGGATATCCAAGTCTTGATGATGAACGTCAGATAATTCGTGACCGTTCAGGAGCGAATCCCGAAGATCTGATCGAACCGGTCCTTACTCAATCGGAGGTTCGTGAACTACAAACGCGTGCGGCAGCCGTTCGTGTTGACGACGCGCTTGTCGACTATTTACTGGCGATCGTCGATGCGACCCGCCTTTCGGAACATCTCGAACTTGGAGTTAGCCCTCGGGGAGCTTTGGCGTTGTACCGTATCGCACAAGCGAATGCGTTGGTCGAGGGCAGGGCTTATTGCATCGCAGATGATATCAAGAGCCTGGTGCTGCCGTGCTTTGCCCATCGCATAATTGTGAACGCCCGCTCGGCGGGAATGCGAAATCGATCTCGTGAAGCGGAACAGGTCTTGACCGATATACTTGGTCGGACCGAGGTTCCAACTTGATCCACTAACAGGTAGCAATTTGTGTCCAGGCGACCATGATGCTCACAGAATGATCGCGGACAGAGAGCAAAAGGCGTTTTGTGTTAAATTAACCTTTCACTCGCTCTTGGTTCGCAGATGAATCCGGCACTTTCAAAAATAGATCCAAAGACTATCCACTTATCGGCTGGCCGGGACAACCGGTTCGTGCTCGTTGTTTCCGCCTTGTTGATGGTCGCGGCGTTTGTCGGGCTTCTCGTGTTTGTTTTCGGCACGGAGATCGTTCCGTTTCGGGTCGAGCGTCCGTACCTCATTCCGTGGGTTATCGCAACCGGCGCTGTGATCGTTTTTCCGATCTTTTATTTGAAACGCCGTGGAGAGTTTACTGTTGTTCACCCGCTTGTTTATGCCGCGGGCGCTTACTTTTTCCCGATCTTCTTTCTTGGCGGGTGGAGTCTGGTTTTCGGGCTTTCAAATTACTATTATCTGGTCTACGTAAATCAACCGGAATATGATTTTCCGCTTGCCTTTCTGTACATAATACTTGGTTTTGGAGGGCTGTCGTTTGGTTTTCTCGTCCCATATGGGAAGCGGATCGGCGAGAGGATCTCTAAGCGGCTGCCGGTTTGGGAATTTTCTCCTGGTCAGTTGATCGGCGGTTCGATCGCGGTCCTGATCGTCGGGTTTTATGCAACACTCTTGGCGCTGGAACTCGGCCAGATCGGCTATCAGAGTCAGGGTGTTATCCTCGGGGATACGGGCAGTCTTAATTTCTACCTGACCATCACTGTTCCAACTTCATCGTTTCTGCTTTGGGTAGCGTTCTTCAGGATCGAGCGCTGGAACGTGCAGCGTTACTTGATCGTTGCTGCGCAGGTCATTACGGCCGGTTTCATGCTTGTAGTGCTCGGGGGTAAAAGCAGTTTGTTATACAGCGTTATTTACTTCATCGCCGCTTTTGTACTGGTTAAACGCCGGCTGCTTTTCAGAAACTGGATGTGGCTCGGAATAGGATTGACCGCGGCGTTGGTCGTGGGGTTTGTTTACGGTACTACCTTTCGAAATGTTAAAGGGAGCGACGAAAGGATAGGTTCGGACCAATATGCTGAACTCGCTATAGATGCTCTTTCCAAGATCGGTGAAAAGGACCTGACTCAGCAGGCCACAGAATCTTTCCTGCAACTTGCCGAACGGCTTGAGATCGCCAGTTCGCTTGCCGTGGTGGTCTCGAACTATGAAGCTCTAGCGACATACGAGTCAGCATACGGACTAGATAACAACATCTGGCAATATACATGGACGGCGTTCATCCCCAGGTTCTTGTGGAAAGATAAGCCTACGATCGCTGACAATTATTCTTACAACGAATTGTATTTTGGCTACGGTGGATTTGGGCTCGCGATCACCGCAATGGGTGATCTGCTGCGAAACTTCGGCCCGGCCGGCGTTCCCGTTGGTATGTTCGTTCTCGGATTCCTGATCCGCATTTTTTACGCCTCGCTGATCGAAGGTCAGCCATTTTCAAGTTGGCGGAGCGCCGTATATTTCATCGTATTGACGAAGATCAGTTACGACAGTTTCTATGGCGAGATCTTGCCTACGGTGATCAGGGTGGCGGTTATTGTCATTGGACAACTGATCGCAATAACGGTCATCTCGAAAGTATTCCGGTTCAGACGTTAGTTTCCTGCCGTAATGAGTTTTCAGTCATTGACTCAACTGTTCAGTTTGCGTGATCTGAGGAGCGCGGTGCTTGGCACTGTTGTCGTGTTTGGGGGGATCGCGCTTGCCCTATTGACGCTCGTCGCGCATCGTACCGGGAATGCATCGCTCGCAGGAATTGCTGCCGTCGCTTCTCTGGTCTTTGTCGTACTGATCTTGATCTTTGTTCTGCCGCCGCTTGCCCGGAACGCAAGCAAAGAGGCCTCTCAGCTGAACCTGCCGTTCGAATTGACCCTTGGGGGAGCAATAATGCTCGGGTTGATCGTAATTGTCGGATTTTCCGCATGGAATACCGGAAACAATCTTTTGTTCCTGATCCTGTCGTTCCTTTCGTCTGCAGTGATAATTGCATTTGTGGCAGGAACCATCACTCTAAAGAAACTCGATGTGAAAATGCGGTTTCCCGAGGCTATCTTTGCCGGTGAGGAAACGGAGATACTCGTCAGCGTATACAACCGAAAACGGTTCGTCTCAAGCTATTCAGTGGTCGTGGATGTTCGGGGGAAAGAGCGCGAAGAATCGTTCGCGGCAGACGAATTGAGAAAGTTGTTTCCGAGATTCATAGCTGAACGTCTGGCCCGTGCTCCCATCAAGACTCGAACCCTGAATTATTTTATTCATCTAAAAAGGAATGCGACCACGGAAGAAACGGCATCTCATGTTTTCGAAAATCGTGGATGTTTCCTGATAAAAGACTTTGAACTCTCAACGCGTTTTCCCTTTGCTTTTTTCCGACACCGCCGAAGGCTTCCGGCCCGAGAAACGAATCTGTTGGTCTTTCCAAAGATCCAACCGCTTACGTCTGAGATTGACGATCTGCAGACAAACGTCGGATCACTCGCGACAACTAGACGCGGGTCTGGTCAAGACTTGCTGACTCTACGGGAATACCTTCCCAATGACGATCTTAGAAAGGTGGACTGGAAGGCTACAGCCCGGTCTCGAAGCCTGATCGTTCGGGAGTTTGCCGCCGAGGATGACCGGAAGATCACGATCGTGCTCGACCCGTGTCTGCCCGAGGCCGAACAAAAACCTATGACGATAAGAGATAAGATCGAGGCCGAGCAAACCAACGGGCCCGGGATTCGTTCGGAACGGTTTGAGTCTGGCGTTTCACTTACGGCATCGCTTTTGTCGCATTTCACTGAGCAGCAGGCAGAAGTCCGATTTGTGATCGGAAATAAGACCGGTGAATTTGGGGTTGGCCGCCGTCATCTCATAGAGTGCCTAAAACTTTTGGCCGTGGCGGAACCTTCTTTCAAAAATGTCGGTGGAATAACATCTATAGGATCTGTGCTTTACAGCCTCTCCCGGGGCGAAGAAACGGGCGAGGTTTTCGTGATCACCGCTTTTCCGGACATCGACATGGGACCAGAGACTGCCAACCCGATCCAGGTGCTGACCTATTAGCGATTTGGTCGGTCTAATTTTCTATTTGATCCTTAATCGCGCGGGGGTTCGCGTATAAAGTGGAGGGTAAAACGGTCGACTTTTATTTGTCACAAACCGGCCTTGGCTGGTGTATCTTATGTGAAAGCATTGGTTAATGCTGGAAATGAGCGATTCGACTGAAACTTTTGTGGACTCAATGTCCGAACAAGCAGCGGCTGCCGTAGCGAAAGAAACGATCGAGTTTGAGGAGGCATTTTCGCTTCATCATCGAACCGTATTCCGCGCAGCGCGTTCGGTCGTTCAGGATGCGGGGCTTGCGGAGGACGTTACCCAAGAAGTGTTCATAAAGCTATATAAACACCACGAGTCGATCGATCAGGAGATGCTGAGGCCGTGGCTGATCCGAGTAGCCCTGAATGAGGCAAAGAACACGCTCCGGACGAAGATAAGGGCAAACAATAGAGACGAGAATTACGTCAAAGAAACGGTAGAATCAAGCGTATTCTCGGTCGAGGACGAATTTGAAGAAAAGGCGGGAATAAGCGAGATAAATCGAGCATTAGGGAAGATCAAAGAGCCGCTACGAAGCTGTTTGATGTTGAAACAGCAGGGACTTTCCTATCGCGAGATCGCACAGAGCCTTGATCTTAACGAAACAAGCATTGGGACCTACGTGGCACGTGCCCGGTCGGAATTCATGCGGTTTTACGGCAAGGTCGGGAGAGAGACATTATGAACGGAAATTGTTTAGATATCGGGACCATACAGGCCTTTCTGGACGGCGAAACACGTCCGGATGAAGCCGTTAGAATTTCGGATCATGTCGCCGAGTGCGATGCTTGTACGATGCTGCTTGCTCAGGCCGAAGAGGAAACATCGATGGTCTATTCCGTTCTGGACCGCGAAATGAACACCTTGGTGCCGACACAGCGACTTTGGAGCCGCATAAACGAATCGATAGCGGAAGAAAAGAGCAAAACATCGTTGTGGCAGCGTTTGTTGGCTTTTGTCACGGTCAGTCTTTCAAACCCGTCATTTGCCGCGGCTGCTGGGATATTTCTCGTTATAGGGATGGTAGCGACGGTTTGGACGCTGAATTCTTCAAATACAGAACAGGCGACGGTCGCCGGAATTTCGACGTCGTCTCAGGTACAGTCGCAGCCTTCGTCGCAGTCATCGGCAATCGCGGTGCCCAGTGATTCGACTACTGCTTACGTTCCGGCAGCCACGACGAACGACG
>CAYTDJ010000213.1:0-5351 GCA_964436265.1 uncultured Chloracidobacterium sp.
TTCGCAAGCGTCGGCTTTCCCGAAACGATCGTGTCTGCCGTGACTACCATTTCGCCGTTTATCAAGCCGCCGATGTAATGCGTGAACGTCCCCTTGTCATCGACCCACGTTTGGTGCCATTTCTTGTCGTTCGTGTCGTAGATGTTAAAGCTCTTTCCGTTCGTTCCGCTGCCGCCTGTCCAGTTCTCGAAAATAATACATTGGCCGAGTATCAGCTGTATGCTGCTCGAACCTGACGGAACACCTTGCTGATTCTTCACGTCCCATTCGCCGATCCAAAAATCGAACTGACGAAATTCCGGGGAAGCCTTACACGGGTTAACGGCAAGATCGGAACGGCGAACGAGGTCCTTAAAGCCCGCATCCTCTTTCCACACGGCGAAATCCTTTTCGGCATTGAGAGTCTCAGGAGCGATGCCGCCGAGCGGTATGCTTTTCTCAATGGTTTCAAATGCCTTTGGCTTATTACCGGCTCGAGCAAACGCTCGCGCCAATGCCAGGGCATAAACGGCATTAGGCGACGCAGCCATCGCCGATTCAAGATTTTTCAGGGCGTCCGCCGTCCGGTTCAAATTAAGTTCGGCCACGCCCAAACGATAATTCGCATTCGGGTTTGCGGGTTCAAGGCTAACGATCTTTTCGTAGGCCGCTGCCGCCTTTTCCCATTCGGACGCCTGATAGAACTTATTTGCTTCAGCACGCATCTCAGACGTTACGGCCGACGCGGGCTGACTTTGAGAAAAAGCCGAAGCCGCAAGTAACATAACGAAGAGAGTGAAAGCCGTATTTCGAAAGCGCATGGATCACCTCAAATTTATAAATAATGTCAGGCCATCGGATGCACTTGTTCGCGATCTTCGTTGCAATCCGCGGACGATGCTCATTTCCTTCTTTTGGGCAAGAATTCTTTCGGGATCGGGTTGTTCGGCCGCTCGTCGTCCCAGCTTGCTGACGATATCCACCAACGTACACCGTCCCAGTAAAGCTCGATGCTGTTTACGCCGCGACCGTTAGCGGTCTTTGCATCGTTCGCATATTCATAGGTCGAGAACACATGAGCGATGTTGCCGAAGCGCCGAACGACGCGATTGATCTCACGTTCATGAAAACCTTCGGCAAGAAACGACTCGTTCGTTCCGTTGACGTATTGCTGGTGGTTCATCACGCTCGCGCGTATCTTGCCGTCCTGTTCGCTCATACTTACAAATCGAACATCAGGCATATAGAGCGTTTTGTCTCGCGACCACTGACGCGGCGTCCCTTTTGGGCCAGAGATCGTTTCGTAAAATGCTCTAACGATACCGTCAATGGTTGATACGTCTTTCGGGTCAGCAGGTTTCGTCTCGATCTTTACGGCTTTCAGGTCGCGGTCGCACTGGAACTCGAGCGTCGAAGCTCCGTTAGCTATCTTCCAACCTGTCTCGGTACGAACGAGATTAAAGGTGTTCGTCCCGCAGTGTGAAAACTTGTCGCCGACATAAAAGGTGTAACGGCCGGTAACTATCGCCATGTCACCTGCGATCCGAGCCTCAGGCGACGGCATCGTTTCGATGAAGTCGGGGCCTTTTGCCTCGGAGATCATCTTTGCAAACGCCTCTCCGCTGAAAATACGAGTTTTTGAAATCCCGTTGCCGTCTCTCGGTTTGTCGATCGCGACAAGTTGGCCTTCGGGTGAGAAGACGGACTTTATTTGATCCGCGTTTTTTGCTTTCATGCCCGCAAAAAGCTGATCGACGATATCGATCGCCGACTGCTTGTCGTTTTGAGCAAATACTGACCCGCATGCGGCCGCAATGGTGAGAATCGTGAGTATGTTTCGTTTCATTGGTCTATGTTTGTTCGGAAAACTTGATCTTCGGAAGTGTCTTTTGTATTGCCTTCGCTCCGTCGTCGGTGATCTTAGATTCACCAATGAGGAGAACCTCAAGCGAGTTGATCTTTTCAAGCGACTTCAATCCTGCATCGGAAACTTCGGTCCGAAAGACGCTTACCTTTCTGAGTTTTGTAAAGCGTTCGAGATTGACCAAACCCGCGTCCGTGATCTTGGTCCCGCCGATGAGCAGCGTCTCAAGGTCGATCATTCCTCGGATATTCTCAAGGCCTTTGTCCGTAAGATCGGTACGAAACAGGTTCAGGAATCTAAGGTTTCTGAGCGTGCGCAGATGCGCAACGCCTTCGTCTGTGATCGGAGTTATTCGCAGATCGAGCCATTGTAGGCCGGGGAATTTTTCAAGCAGCGCAAGGTCCGCATCCGTGATCTTTGCGTTATTTAGGTCTATCTTAACGACCTGGCCGTCCTGATCGAATTCGACCTTGCCTCCCAGTTTTTCGATCTTTGACGCGGCTTCACGCTCTTCGGATTCAAATCCGCGGTGCAGCCGAGGTGCGATCTCGTCCAACCAGCCGTTCATCTCAACTTGGGTGAACCATTTGCCGCGTAGCATTACGCCCGCTCGATTTTCCGTCGCCGAGATGTTTTCGAGCGGATTCGCGTTCAATAAGATCAGGTCGGCGGCTTTCCCTTTTTCGACCGTGCCTGACTTTGAGATAGATCCGAGATATTCGTGGGGATTGCGAGTGCCGGCTTCAAGGACGGCGTAATTGGAAAGTCCCGCGTCTTTCAAAGCTTTCAGTTCGCGATGGATAGTAAACCCGTAGAGCCATAGAAACTCCGCTGTATCGGATCCTGTCATGATCTTGCCGCCGGCGTCGTAGATCGCTTTGATCATCTTGTCGCGATAGCCGACCCAGCGTGCACGTGTCTCGAGCGGTATCTGGTTAAGTCTCGTCCGCTTCTGAAAATCGATGTATCGATCCTGGATCCGTTTGGGATAGAAACGAAAATCGGGTTGGGCACGAATCGATTCTTCGCTTCGCGCGAGCCCGAACGTGTTCTTCATAAAATGCTGCGTCGGGTCGACAAATGGATTAGACGCCACCGTCTTTTTTGCGACATCGGCGATCTTGCTTTCGTCGATGTAATCAAGGCTCTTCCAATTGTCGAGAGTGTAGATATAGACGTCGGAGACCGAGCCCTTCATCGGTGCGTCGTCGCGGAGCAGCATCTCCATATAGCCGTCAAGATGTTCGATCTGCTGTTTGGCTTTCCAAGCGCGTTCGACACCGACGAAACGGCTGTCGGCATGGCCGACCACGCGGACGTTCTGTTTCGCAGCTTCGTCAACCGCCGCCTCGTAAACCTCGGCTTTGATATATGTGGTGACCTTTATGAAATCGTAGCCGGCGGCTTTCGACTTACGAACTGCTTCGCGAGCCTCTTCGGGTGTATTGACGACGAAGTCGTTTCCCTGTTCGCGGCCGGTCAAATGCGGAGACGCGCTCCAGATGGTCGGGGCGATGATCTCGTTTTTCGCAGAGCGGGCACGCAGGACAAGCTGTTCGGGCGTGCCGATCATAAAGCGGCACGTCGTTACGCCATTCGCGACCATGACCTTCAACTCATCTTCGGCATACTTGTCCGGCAGGTCGTCGTCCGACAAGAGGTGCGTGTGCATATCGACGAACCCTGGAATGAGATACTTGCCGGTTCCGTCAACACGCACCGCGTCCTTTGGTATCTTCACCTTTTTTGCGTCGCCGATCTCTGCGATCACGCCGTTGCGAACGATGACGGTCTGGTTCGCCAAAACGCGCTCGCGGTCCATCGGGATCACGTTCACACCAATAAACGCTGTTGTCTGGGCAAAAGCCGCGAGGGAAAGCAAGCAGAGTGTCAATAAGAGAAGAAGTAGTCTTTTCATAACTAGTTGATTGATCATTTCGTTTGTGGAATGTCCTTATCCGCGTTCTTCCAAACGATCGCCAGCCGCCTTTGTGCAGCTGTTGCTTCTTTCGAGTTCCCTGCCAGTGCCAACGCTTTGGCAATTCCGAGGTACGCAAATCCGCTGTTTGGCCGCGTCTCGAGAATTTTCGAGTATGCCGCGGCGGCATCTTCGTACTTAGCCGCGCGTATATAAGCAGCTGCGAGGCTTTCGAGCACCGGCCGAGTGTAATGCGGCGGCTCCCAATAGCCGAGGTCACGTTCTTTTGCTGCGGCTTCTGCAAGGATCTTGATCGCGGTCTCGTGTTCTCCACGAATGCTTGCCAGCGAACCGCGAAGATCTAAAAGCTGAACGGCGACAATCCGAGCGGCGTATGCGAAGTACCAATCGGAAGCGTTTTGACTTTTGGACGCCGTCATCTCGTCGCTCGATCTCTGAAGCAGGTCGAGTTGCTTGGCTGCCTCCTCTTGCAGGCCTTTTTCTACGCTCGCCATTCCCTTTAAGTAGGCAAGCATCGCCGATCTGTATTTTTCGGAAAGGGAGGTCGGATCGCCGGCTTTGGCCTTCTCCAATTCGGACGCGGCCTCGTCCCACAAACTGAATCGCATTTGCAGCCTGACCAACGCGGTGTTGCCGCCATATAGCATGTACCCAAGTCCCGTTGACTTTATACGTGCCTCGTCGGTTGGTATCTCAGCGAGCATCCC
The DNA here is from genome assembly GCA_964436265.1 of uncultured Chloracidobacterium sp. Taxonomy (GTDB): domain Bacteria; phylum Acidobacteriota; class Blastocatellia; order Pyrinomonadales; family Pyrinomonadaceae; genus OLB17. The sequence continues at coordinate 4,490 of CAYTDJ010000213.1, forward strand.
GGCATATTTAACGGCCTCTTTGTAACGTCCTTCTTCGGCGCAGTTCGCGACGAGATAATCCAGGTTGTGCGTGTAATTCCAATTGTTGATCGGATGTATCTTGTTCTCACGCATGTACTTGAGGTCAAACTCGAGCGATGCAAGAAATGCGGCTCTGGCTTTCTCGTACATTCCAAGCCTGTAGTAAATGTGGCCCGGCATATGAAGCATATGTCCGGAATTTGGAGCAAGCTTTGTGAGTTTTTCGGCGCTTTCGAGTGCCTCCTCGGGACGAGGTCCGTTTTCGACCGCGTGGATCCAATAGTGGTGAACAGCGGCATGCTCGGGATGTGTTCTGAGTAGATTCTGCAATATCGAGCGCCCATACATCTTTCCCTCTCGTGGACGTCCATTCGGCAAATAGCTCGACGCGGGTGACGACAGCGAATTTGCAAGCAACAGCTGCGCTTCGATGTCGTTTGGGTATTTATTGATCAGAGCTTCCATCTCGGCGATCCACGCCGGCCTGCCCTTCCCTGCCTCGGCAAGCAACGATATCGCCCGCAGATAGTATTGTTCGTGCTCCGTTGCCTTCGGCATCAACTCAACGGCTTTCTTTAATGCGGCGGCTCTTTCGTCCGCCATTTCCTGAGCATTCTGGGCCAATGCGTTATAAACACCCCACCATGCCATCGCACAATTTGGGTCGATCCGTGTCGCTTCGCGAAACGCCCGATACGCCTCCATGTCCCAAAATGCGTGCAGCAGGTTCAGTCCCTGATCGAAAAATCTTTGTGCGTCAGGCGAATTTGTCGTGACCTTTATCGACGCGGTGCCGATCCCAGTCATTCGCGGCGGCGAAGGAAGGTTTGAAAAACTTGTC
>CAYTDJ010000214.1:0-5338 GCA_964436265.1 uncultured Chloracidobacterium sp.
ACCAATGCCTGTATGCCGCCTGCGCCAAACACCCCGGGCAGCGTCCACCCTGGAAAGGGAAGGAAGCGTTCGCGGGCTCCAGTGGCGATAATGAGCTTCTCGTATTCAAGTTCGGCGGGGCCTTCCGGCGTTTCCGCCAAGAGGCAATTCGTGCCGGACGTGGCAAAGATCTGGGCGTTGTTTAAAACTTGAACGGTGCCTGAGTCGATGCTTTTTATTAATTCCAATGCCTGCGGCGATTTGGTCTTTCCCAACTCGGCACGCCAGATCTGGCCTCCAAGGTTCGGATTATCATCGGCAATTATGACCCGCGCGGCATTACATGCTGCGGCCGCAGCAGAAAGCCCGGCTGAACCTCCGCCGACTATCAAAACTTCGCACGAGGTTTTACTCATCGGTGACGATCTCCATTCCTTCTCGGACGAGTACGGTGCAGCTACGTTGATGAGCGACGCCGTCGATTGTCACACGGCATTCAAAACAAATGCCCATTCCGCAAAGTGGTCCGCGGGCTTCCCCAGTAACCGATCGGCGAAACCGATCGACGCCATGTGACAACAAAATGGCAGCGACTGTGGTCCCTTCTTCAGCTTTCACTTCATTACCATTGACTCTTAGAGTGATCAATGTGTGTCGGTCCTCCTTCCCGGAAGGTAGGGGTCGATCGGTATCGCAGTTTCGCGGCCGAGAATTGTGTCAGTGATGAGTTCGGCGGTGCCGATCGAGGTTGTGATTCCCAATCCCTCGTGGCCGGCTGCGACATATACGCGTTCACTGTCGGGAAGCTTTCCGATGTATGGCAGATTGTCCGGAGTCGCGGGGCGGAAGCCTGTCCAGACACGAGTGACCGAGAGCCTTCGAAGGCCAGGTATAAATTCAAAAGCCCGCGAGGTCATACGACGAACGATGTTGTGGTCGATCTCGTCTGTTTCTGCCCCGAACTGTCGCGATGAGCCGATCAATAATTGTCCAGTACCTCGAGGCTGGACATTGAACGCGACCGATTCACTACTTGTACCATGAGCCGATTTTAGATATCCAAGTTCGACAAGCTGGTGACGAACGAAATTCGGATATCGCTCGGTTATGATCAAATGACCTTTTCGTTTAGCGATATCCAGCTCGGGCGAAAGATCGGAGGCTGCAAAACCTGCAGCATTTACGATCAACTTCGACAAAATATCTTCTCCGTTGTCGAGCTTTACGCCGTCGTCCGTTATTTTCATTACCGTTCGACCGGTTCGTAGTACAGAGCCATTTTGCTTTGCAGTTTCGATCAAATATCGAGTTGCAAAAAGCTGGTAAACGACGCTGTCGCCACCGACTAGAAGTCCGCCTGCGAGTCCCTCACGGAGATTTGGTTCTGCAGTGCGGAGTGATCTTTCATCGAGTATCTCTGAGTTCAAACCGCGACTTGAGTAAAGATCATGCTTGCGGCGAACCTCCTTCATTTCTTCGTCATCGGCGGCTACCCAGATCGTGCCGCAGTTCTCAAATTCTGCAAGCGTCGGTAATTCAGGGACCAGTTCATTCCATAGCGTCTGGGAGTATTGCGTTAAAGCAAATTGAGCTTCGCTATCATCCATCACCACGATGTGTCCCATGCCCGCGGCGGTCGCTCCAGAAGCCACGTTCTTCGATTCGACGATGACGACATGCAATCCTTCGCGCGACAGTGATGCGGCGCAAGCCGAGCCGACTATGCCGGCTCCGATCACTGCAACATCATAGGTCTTGGTCGAAGTGGTCATCTGCAGTAAGTCAAAAATGAATTCACGCGATCCCGAAGCGGTAAGGATCGTCGTCATCGAAGATCATTTCGATCTCGGCGGTCACGTGCGCAGTGCCGCGAATGATCGGAATGATCTGGCCGCCGTCTATTCGCACCTTTCCTTCGAACCAACTTCCGATGAGACTCTCCTGTCTCCACGTCTCACCCTCTTTCAGTTTGCCGTCAGCGACAAGGCAGGCGAGTTTCGCGCTAGTGCCCGTGCCGCACGGAGAACGGTCGTATTCCAGGCCGGGGCAAAGCACGAAATTACGGCTGTCAGCATTCGGCGTTGGAGAAAACAATTCTACGTGATCGATCTCCGCACCATCCTTGCCGGTTATCTTGTTCGCTATCAACGCGTTGCGGACGGCGACCGTGAAATCGGTCAGCGCCTCGCGATTCGCAAGCTCGATGTTCAAACTATGCTCACCGATCAGAAAGAACCAGTTTCCGCCATATGCTATGTCACCGGTAACCAAGCCATAAGCGGGAACGTCAACGGTGACATCCTTAGCATGTCGATAGCTTGGTACATTGGTGATCGTGACCGAGCCGTCAGCGTTCAGTTCTGCATCGACCTTTCCGACCGGAGTTTCGATCGTGTGAGTACCCGCAGAGATCCGACCCATGTATTCAAGCGTTTTTACCAGTCCGATCGTTCCGTGGCCGCACATGCCGAGATAACCGACGTTGTTAAAATAGATCACGCCGGCGGCTGAGGACGCATCGACGGGTTCGCACAACAATGCACCTACAATGGCGTCGTGTCCGCGCGGTTCACAAACGACAGCCGTTCGGAGATGGTCATGATCGCGGCGAAAGACTTCGAGTCGTTCGGCCATAGAGCCGCCGCCTAGATCCGGGAACCCGTCAATAATCACCCGCGTCGGCTCGCCGCCGGTGTGTGAGTCGATCGCTCTGATGCGTTCGGCCATAATGTCTGTTGATCGATCTGGAAAAGCTTTAACTTACTGAGGATAGTTTATAGTTATTATTTATTAGTATGAAATCGAGATGAATACAGCGATCATTTACCACGACATTTACGAGAGACACGATACTGGCCCGGGACACCCCGAGACACCTGGACGTTATCGAGCCGTGATGAGAGCATTGCAAACTGACGAAGTGTTTTGGAACGGTCTGAAGCAGATCACCCCCGAGTCACCGTCGCGAGGGTTGATACAGGCCGCACACACAAAAGAGCATTTCAAACTTGTCGAAGGGGCGTTCGCAAACGGACTCGAAAGCCTTGACGGCGATACTATGATCTCGATGAGGTCATTTGACGCGGCAATGCTGGCCGCTGGTGGAGCCATAGCTGCGGTAGATGCGGTCATGCAGGGCGATGTAAAGAACGCGTTCGTGGCGGCCCGTCCGCCGGGGCATCATGCAACGGCCGAACGTGCGATGGGATTCTGCATATTCAACAACGTTGCCGTTGCCGCCCGTTATGCACAGAACAAATACCCTGAGATCGACAAAGTCGCGATCATAGATTGGGACGTTCATCATGGAAACGGAACCCAGGGAATTTTCTACTCCGACCCGTCGGTCTTCTTTTTCTCGATGCATCAATATCCTTGGTATCCGGGAACCGGATCTAGAGGTGAGACAGGTCAGGGGAAAGGATTAGGGGCGACTCTGAATGTTCCGGTACGGGCCTTTACGACGGCAAAGGATCAGGTCAAACAATTTGAAGCGGCGATCGGTGAGATCGCTTCAAAGATTAACCCTGATTTGATATTCATTTCCGCTGGATTCGACGCACATGAAAGCGACCCGCTCGGACAGCTGCAGCTGAAAGATGAAGATTATCGATCGATGACAAGGACCGTAATGCAATGGGCCGACGATGCTTGTGAAGGCAGGATCGTTTCATGTCTCGAGGGCGGATACAATCTAAATACCTTAGGCAACACGGTTAGATCTCATGTTTCGGCACTCCGCGGCGAATAAGGTTTCATTGGGCTTGCGTTGGTGTGATAGAATCTCTCCACACGCAAAATGCGAGTAGGGAGAGACTGCAATGCCGGATATTGAGACAACGTGCGTTCAGTGCAAAGAGATGTTTCTTTTCACGGAAAAGGAACAGGACATGTTTTACCAGCGTAATATGGCTCCGCCACAGCGCTGCGCGAAATGCCGTGCAAAAAAAGCTGCTGTGGGCGAAGACGCGCCGAAGAAATTTGAGATCATCTGCGATCATTGCGGAAAGCACGATCAGGTGCCGTTTCAGCCAAAGGTCGGCCGCACCGTGCTATGCAAAGAGTGCCATCAGGCCACACGTTCGAGGGCTCGGTTTGCCTGATCGATGCCTGATCTAGATGTTTGCTGCCTAGCATTAGACGCCGCCAAGGAAGGCGGCTTTCCATTTTATGAGTTTTGAAACCGTCAATTACGAAGTAAACGGCAGGGTCGCGACCATTCAAATGAACAGGCCGGATGCGTTGAATGCCTTATCGCTGCGGCTTGGTACCGATCTAAAAGCTGCGGTGGAAAAAGCGATCAGTGATGAGGTGCGCGCCGTGATACTTACGGGTTCGGGCCGGGCGTTTTGCTCCGGCGGCGACCTCCGCGAAATGAAGGCGATGGGAGAAAAAGAAGGGAATATCGAAGCGTTCCTCGACTCTCCGCTCAAGGCACTGCATGACGTTGTAGTGATGATCCGCGAGACCCCTATACCATTTATCGCGGCTGTAAACGGTGTTTGCGCCGGAGCGGGGACAAACTTCGCGTTGGCTTGCGACCTTGTGCTCGCGGCCGACGATGCCAGCTTTAACGAGGCCTTTGTGCGTATCGGTCTTTCGCCGGATTGCGGCGGCACTTTCTTCCTGACACGTGCGGTTGGTGAAAAGATCGCGGCAGAGCTCTTCATGACCGGTGGCACTGTAGATGCAAAGCGCGCAGCGGAGATCGGGATGATCAATCGTGTGGTGCCCGCGGCCGAACTGCTTGAGGAAGCGGGGAAGCTTGCAGATAAATTGGCCTGTGGGCCGACCGGTTCGTACGGCCGTATCAAACGAATGTTGAACGCCTCCTTTTCGAACGATCTGAGAGCCCAATTAGATCTCGAGGCCGAGTGTCAACTTGAGTCCGGGCGTTCGAGCGATTTCAGGGAAGGCGTCGCCGCATTTTTTGAGAAACGCGTTCCGAAATTTACCGGTAAATAGACCTAGCTCATCGGAGCGGGCCCCCTCCGTCAGACATCGCCGCCACCATTTTAGAGGCGGCGTTTTTTCAGAATCTTACGTTCAAGGCGATTTTTGTCGCACGCGGAGAACCGGGTGAAATGTTGGTGTTATTGTCCGCGTTCTGATAATAACGTTTGTCGAACAGGTTCTCGAAGTTCGCCTGCAGACGCCAATGTTCATTGAATGTATAAAACACGGCGGCATCGGCCCGCGTATATGAAGGCAATACTGTCGTAGTATTGACGCCCGGGGGCACTACCGGATTCTGTATCGCGGCAAACATATCGGAACGACTGATGATCCCCAATCCGGCACTCAGGCGGCTGACGATCTGATACTTGTTCCAAATAGTGAAGCTATGATGCGGGACCTG
>CAYTDJ010000215.1:0-1448 GCA_964436265.1 uncultured Chloracidobacterium sp.
GCGCGATCAAGAATTTCCCGGATGATTTCAAGAAATGGATCGCTAACGGTGCAGGCAGCGCCAACTAAAGCTCGCCGAGTTTCGCGATGTTGTTCGGATTTAGGTAGTATCTAAAATTTATTGTAAGAGGTATTGATTATGGGAAAAGGCGACAAGAGAACCCGCCGCGGCAAGATCTTTGCCGGGTCTTACGGCAAGACGCGTCCGAGGAGCACTAAGAAAAATACCGCCGGTTCAGAAAAGAAAGACTAACAATTTGCCCTAAATGTCACAGGAACTAGTAAAGGTCACGATCAATGGTAAAGAGGTCGAAGCAGAGAAAGGTTCTGTTTTGATCGACGTGTGCCGCGAAAACGCCGAGAGCATCCCGTCGTTTTGCTATTACAAGGATCTCGAACCGCAGGCTTCGTGCCGCATGTGTCTGGTGCGCATCGAAAAGATGCCGAAGCTTCAGACCTCGTGCACGATCAAGGTAACGGACGGAATGGTCGTAACGACCAAAAGCCCTGAGATCGAAAAGGCGCAGCGTTCGATGGGTGAATTTCTGCTCACTAACCATCCTCTAGACTGCCCTGTATGCGACCGCGGCGGCGAGTGCGAACTCCAGGAAGTGATCTTTGATTGGGGCGATCTCGAACAGCGATTTCACGAACCGAAGAACAAGGCCCCGGAAAAGTATCTATCGCCGATAATTGCTAACGACCCGCAGCGTTGCATATTGTGCAAACGCTGTACTCGTGTTTGCGATGAGTGGATGGGCGAAGACGCTATCGAGGCCGGAAACCGCGGAGCCAATACTGTTATTGGCACCTACGGCGGTTGGCTTAATTGCTCGCAATGCGGAAACTGCATCGAGGTCTGCCCGACTGGAACTTTACTCGACGGCGTTTATCGGCACGCGACACGTCCCTGGGAACTCGAGCAGACGATCACAACCGATGTTTACTCATCGGACGGAATGCAGCTTTCGATCGGTTCACGAGGCGGCGAGGTGCATCGTATCGTTGCCCGTGACCGATATGTTAACGGATTGAACGGTGAATTCCTTGATGTAAAAGCACGTTTTGCTCACGAATTCATCAATCACGCCGACCGCATCAAGACTCCGATGATCCGGTATTCGAAAGGCGGAAAACTGATACCTGCAACGTGGGACGCGGCGATCAAATTCGCGGCTGAAAAACTATCCGGATTCGGTTCTAGCACGGCGGTTGTTGTGAGCCCCCGACTTACCAACGAATCGATCGGCGCATTAGGTTTCTTTGCTCGAGATGCGGTCAAGACGGAAAACATAGCGGTTTCCGACCGTCAAAGCATGGCTTCGTTTTTTGAGAACCTTAGTGCACCGCTTGCAACTCACAAAGACCTTCGCAACGCAGGAACTATCCTTATCATAGGCGGTGACCCGGAAGAAGAACAGACCTTTACCGCGAAACAGATCCGCCAGG
>CAYTDJ010000215.1:1548-5336 GCA_964436265.1 uncultured Chloracidobacterium sp.
ATAGGCGGTGACCCGGAAGAAGAACAGACCTTTACCGCGAAACAGATCCGCCAGGCTGTAAGAAACGGCGGAGCGAAACTGTTCGTCGTTAACGAACGTCCGATAAGGCTTTCGTCAAAGGCAACCCAGTTTGTTCATGTTAACGAAGGCTCGATCGATGCCTTTGCCCTTGCGGCAGTAGATCCTGGATTCGATGGCATGATAGCGGAAAAGACAGGTATCGATGCTGGCGTTATAGGTTTCGTTCGAAACGCTTTATTTGAAACGACGGGCGATGTTGTCATCGTCTGCGGTTCAGACCTGTCGGCTGACGCTCAGGCTATTATTGCCGCGTCCGCGGGAAGATTTGCGGGCGAGGGCCGCCGCGTTTTGCTGCATCCGCTTCCGCTCTATAACAATTCGGTCGGAGCGATCGACATAATTGGCGGCGGACGAACGGAAGCCGAAGCTATAAAACAGGCGAAAGCGGCTTATGTCGCCGGGAGCCTTCAGGATACGTCGCTTCTTAAGGACAAGGAGTTCGTCGCGGTTCAGGAACTGTTTGAAACTGAAACGACCGCATATGCAGACGTAGTTTTCCCTGCCGCATCGTTCGCCGAGGTTGATGGAACATTTACGAATAACGCGGGCAATGTTCAGCGAGTAAGAAAGGCGATCGACCCGGTAAATCAATCAAAGCCTGATTGGATGATCGCCGCCCTTATCGCACGGGAAATGGGTGCCGACCTGGGGTATGAATTGTCGGCTACTGCCCTTTTCAAAGCAGTCGCTGATGCAGTTCCGGCATACGAAGGGATTCGTTATCCTGCATTGAAAGATGAATCTGAACCGGTTCAGGCGAAATATGAGGTCAAGGATCGCGATGTATCTGGTTCTGTCGAACGGATAAAGAACGCGGTCGAATCGATGTCGGCGGGCGAAAAGAATAATGAAGTGCCAAAGATCGGCCATAAACTTCACCGACTGACTACGATGACAAGCAAGACAGCTCAATTCCATCTCTTGGCGAATGGCAATCCGAAGCCGGAAAATCTGCTGCTTTCGCCTTTGGTTCAGATCGAACCAAATGGCAAGAAGAAAGAAATAGCGGCGACTGTCAGTGCGGGGGACCGGGAATAGGCTAATTGCAGTCGTTGTTTTGAGGTTAAGGAATTAGGTATTTTTATCGAATTTCACCACATTCGTGGTCATTCGAGTTCATTTTATGGAATCTGTCCTAAAAACTGCATTTCCATTTTTGGTTTCGGCGATCGGCATCGGTGCCGCGTTTGGCGGCGTTATGATGGTCGTCGCCTACACGGTTCTTGCCGAACGAAAGGTTTTGGGCTGGATGCAGGGCCGTTTGGGTCCAAACCGAGTCGGCCCCTGGGGACTATTTCAGCCTTTTGCCGATCTTCTGAAGTTCATCTTTAAAGAAGACCTCACGCCTGATAAATCGACCAAGTTCGTTTACTTTTTGGCTCCGCTCGTCGCCTTGACGTGTGCGTTGATGCCGATGGTCCTTTACCCGTTCGGTCCTCGGATCGCGGACCCGCTTGGATGGCTTGTTCCCTATGTGTCTGACTGGCCAACGCTTGGACCTGCGATCGCTTGGATCGCCGATCAAGCAAAAGGAATGCCGCTTACGATCGCTCAGATCGACGTTGGAGTACTATTCATTCTCGGGATCACATCGGTAGGTGTTTACGGAATCGCTCTTGCCGGCTGGTCCTCTAACAGTAAGTATTCGTTGATGGGCGGCCTTCGATCCTCAGCGCAGATGATCTCATACGAATTGGCGATGGGTGCCTCGGTGATAGGTGTCGTGATGCTTGCCGGCACACTTGACCTAAACGGCATCGTGATCGCACAGATCAATTCGCCGTTCCGCTGGTTCATTATCCCCCAGATCATCGGGTTCTTTGTTTTCCTGATCTCGGCATTTGCCGAAACGAACCGCGTGCCGTTCGACTTACCGGAAGCTGAGACTGAACTAGTTGCCGGATTTCATACCGAGTATTCAGCACTAAAGTTCGCTCTATTCTTCATGGCGGAATATGTGAATATGTTCACCGTATCCGTTATGTGCACGGTTCTCTTTTTGGGCGGCTGGTATGTCCCGGGACTTGGACATGTTTTCGAACCGGGCTCGATCCCGTATGCGATCGTAAGTCATTTTGCATTCATAGCTAAGATCTGTGCGTTTTTGTTTCTCTATATTTGGGTGAGGGCAACGCTGCCTCGTTTCCGCTTTGACCAGTTGATGAATTTTGGATGGAAGTTTTTACTTCCGGTCGCCGTCGCCAACATTATATTGACGGTCATTGTTGTTTATTTTTTGAATAGCTGAGTTCAGAGTACCCGACTTGTTGCGCACTCTCGTTTACCAGAGGTAGCGTCTCGGGGTAAAGAAATTACGGGCTAATGCTATCACTCTGAACTAGAAACTTATGGCTTCTGACGTATTATTTTTCGTGTTCGCCGGGTTCGCTATCGCATGTGCGATCTCAATGGTGTACCACAAGAATCCGCTCTACAGTGCGATCTCGCTCGTGGGTGTTTTCGTCGCGCTGGCATGCATTTACATCACGCTTGCGGCCCCGTTTATCGCGGCGGTTCAGGTGCTCATCTACGCCGGAGCGATCATGGTTTTGGTCGTTTTCGTGATAATGCTCCTGAATCTCGACGAAGATAGGCCGTTAAATCGACTGCGGTTTCTTTACGCCATCGGCGGAGGACTAGGACTGATCTTGCTTGCTCAGACATTCTTTATTTTCTATGCGGTTATGAAAGCTCCGCAGCATTCCGTTGAAGCCGGAGAGACCGCCGGTAAGACGATGAGCATCGGTCAGGCAATGTATACGGAATATTTGCTGCCGGTCGAGATCGTCGGTGTGCTGCTGTTGATGGCGATCATCGGCGGCGTCGTACTTTCGCGTCGCTTAAGCCAGCCGCAGCTGGAATTGGTCGTCGATAACGAACTCGACAAACGGCATCAGGAAGAGGAAAAGGGCGATTTCCGGATCGCATTATAGGTATGGAACCGAGCTTAGCCAGCTATTTGGCACTTTCAGGGATCTTGTTCACGATCGGAGCGGTCGGCGTTATTTTTAAACGAAACGCGATCGGGATGTTTATGTGTATCGAGCTGATGCTCAATTCCGTTAACCTTACATTTGTTGCTTTTTCGCGTTACTACGCCGATACCACCGGACAGTTATTCGTTTTTATGGTGATGGCCGTCGCGGCCTGTGAGGCAGCCGTCGGGCTTGGGATCATAATTGCGTTCTTCCGCAATCGCCAGTCGGTGGATGTGGACGACGCAAGTATTTTGAAAAACTAGTATGACCGCGACCGTCCGCCGTGCTACAGAGGTTGACGCGGCCCGAGTCGCTGATCTAGCGGTTTCACTGTTCGAACTGCATGTGGTCCTGGACTCGAAGCGATTTACACAAATCGCGACAAAGGATGGAGCGGCCCAATTTTACGGCGGTCAGGCCATGGCCGAGAACTCTGCGGTATTTGTCGCGGAAGTTGACGAGCGGATCATTGGATTTGCTTACCTCGATTACGAGCCGGTTGATTATGCAGACCTTGCGACAAACGTCGCGTGGCTTCACGACATTTATGTCGTGCCGGAATTTAGGAATTCCGGTATAGGCAGCTTGTTGATCGAGGCGGTTCGAAGAGATGCGAGACGATTAGGGGCGAATAAGGTTCTCTTAACCGTTGCAGCGAACAACGTCGAAGGACAGAAGCTATTCAAGCGAACCGGTTTTCGAACAACGATGTTCGAGATGATGCTCGAA
>CAYTDJ010000216.1:0-5329 GCA_964436265.1 uncultured Chloracidobacterium sp.
GCCCCAGTTGGAAGAGGCGATAGCCGAGCTTCAAAAACAGGGCTACGCAGTGCCGATTTATCCTGCTGAACCCAAGACTGACGAAGAGAAAGCGATCAACAAGAAATACGCAAAGGTACTCGGAAGTGCGGTCAACCCGGTGCTTCGGGAAGGCAACTCCGACCGTCGGGCTCCAAAGGCAGTTAAGAACTACGCAAAAGCGAAACCTCATCGGATGGGAACTTGGAGCGTGAATTCCAAAACTTCGGTCGCGTACATGACATCCGGAGATTTTTTCGGAACGGAAAATTCCGCCACGGCCGAGAAGGACGGAAAGTTCAGGATCGTTTTCTACGGAAACGATGGCTCTGAAAAGGTTTTGAAAGACTACGCTCCTTTGAAAGCAGGCGAAGTGATCGATTCTTCAGTAATGAGCCTTTCGGCACTTAGAACATTCGTTAAGCAAACTATCACTGAAGCAAAGGAAAAGAACGTTCTGCTTTCCGCACATCTGAAAGCGACGATGATGAAGGTCTCTGATCCGATCATTTTCGGAGCGATCGTCGAAACATATTTCAAGGACGTATTTGAGAAATACAAAGACACTTTTGCCGAATTAGACATAAATCCGAACTTCGGACTCGCAACTCTTTTTGAAAAGATCGCCGGACATCCACTGGAAGCTGACATCAAGGCAGACATCGCAAAGGCCATGGATGACGGACCAAGAATTGCGATGGTCAATTCGGACAAAGGTATCACGAATTTCCACGTTTCATCAGACGTGATCGTGGACGCGTCGATGGCTGCGCTCGTTCGCGGGGGCGGAAAAATGTGGAACAAGGACGGCAAGGAAGAAGACACCGTCTGCATGATCCCGGACCGAACCTACGCCGGTTTTTATGCCGCGATCATAGACGATATGAAACACCACGGAGCGATCGACCCAAAGACCTTCGGCTCTGTTCCAAACGTCGGCCTGATGGCCCAAAAAGCCGAAGAATACGGTTCGCACGACAAGACGTTTCAGGCCACGGGAGATGGAACGGTCAAAGTGGAAGACGAAAATGGAAATACTCTTCTCGAACAAGTCGTTCAGACCGGCGACATTTTCAGAATGTGCCAAACGAAAGATGCGGCGATCCGTGATTGGGTAAAACTGGCGGTTAACCGTGCAAGACTTTCTGACACCCCTGCCATTTTCTGGCTCGACAAAGACAGAGCTCATGATTCGGAGATAATAAGAAAAGTCGAGAAATACTTAAAGGATCATGATCTGACAGGCCTCGACATCAGAATTATGGACGTCAAGGATGCAATGATCGAGACTTTGAAACGCGCCAGAGAAGGGAAAGATACGATCTCCGTTTCGGGCAATGTTCTTAGAGATTATTTGACGGATATGTTCCCCATACTCGAACTTGGTACCTCTGCAAAGATGCTGTCGATCGTGCCGCTTATGAACGGCGGCGGCTTATTCGAAACCGGGGCAGGAGGTTCCGCACCCAAGCATATAGAACAATTTCTGCACGAAGGATATCTGCGTTGGGATTCGCTTGGTGAATTTTTAGCCTTGCAGGCTAGTTTTGAGCATCTGGCTCAAACTCAGAACAATAAGAAAGCGAAGATCCTGGCTGACGCTCTCGATGAAGCAAACGCGAAATTCTTGGCGAACGACAAATCTCCGGCAAGAAAGGTCGGGCAGATAGACAACCGCGGATCGCATTTCTATCTCGCGATGTACTGGGCCGAAGCGCTTGCGGAGCAAACAGTAGATGCTGACCTTGCTGCGAGGTTCGCCCCCGTCGCCGCTGCGATGCAGGAAAACGAAGCCAAGATCAATGGAGAACTGATCGCGGCGCAAGGAAAACCGCAAAACATCGGCGGCTACTATCACCCGGATCCGGAAAAGACCTACGCTGCGATGAGACCCTCTGCTACACTCAACGCGATCGTCGGAGGAATTTAAGAAGTTGGCTTAGTAGGGCGTTACGGTCTCCACGTCTGAGTCATCAACTTTCGAAAGCACCGCTCCTGAAATCGCATCGATCTTCCGAGCAAGCTCAATATCGAAATCGGTGACCCCATCTCGGTCGTGTGTGGTGGTCTCGACCTTTGCGTAGCCCCAACCAAACTTGATGTCCGGGTGGTGGTCCGCAGCTTCGGCGATCTCGCCAACCTTGTTGACGAAAGCGAGCGCCTCGGCAAAGTTATCGAAGTTGAACTTCCGTTCGAGCCTGTCGTCGTCGAATTTCCAGCCGCTCGACTCGGGCAACAGGTTCTCCACCTCGGTTTCAGTCAGTTTTCGCCGGTCCATAGCGTTTTTTGCTCCTTGCTGCTTTAGGATATACTTTTAGTTTTGCAGTCATTATACGAAAGTCATACTGGTTAACCTAGATGCGTTTACTTGGCAAGTTTCTGATCATTTCTATCGTTGCTGCTGCCTTATCCTGCGGCAGTACAGAGCCCGCATCGCCGCTGAAGACGCTTCAAACGTTTCAAAGAGCATTGAAGCAGAAAGATACGACGACGATGAAAATGCTGCTTTCTGCCGAGTCGATGAAGATGCTCGAGCAGGAAGCCAAATCGCAGGGCGTGACGGTGGACGATGTTGTTAAGCGTGAGACGTTGTTCAGCGAATCGCAAAAGACGGTCGAGTTTCGAAATGAGAAGATCGAGGGAACGAAAGCCACCCTCGAGATCAAGAATTCGTTTGGATCGTGGGAGACCATTCCGTTCGTTCTCGAAGACGAGCAGTGGAAGATCGATAAGAAAGGCTACGCTGATCGCCTCATGCAGGACATCCAAAAACAACAGGACGCCGCCTTCGACGATCTTATGAAACAAGGTGTGCCGTCTTCGCCGCAGAATCCTTAGGAGAAATTAGTGTCTGTCATTAAACCGTTCAGCGCATTGCGTCCCCATCCTGAGAACGCGGCAAAGCTAGCTTGCGTTCCGTATGACGTTCCCTACGAATCTGAAGTTCGTACGACGATCGCGATGAATCCGATGAGTTTTCTCCGCATCACTCGTCCGGAGGCCGAGTTTCCTGTAGGCTCGAACCCAGGTGAACAAGAGACTCTTGCGAGATCGATCGAGAACCTCGAATTGTTTATCCGAGAAGGATATTTGGTGCAGGACAGCGAACCCGCGATCTATATTTACCGTCTTTCTGTAGGTGAGCACACGCAGACCGGGATAGTTGCCGGTTGTTCGATCGACGAATACGACTCCGGCCTTATCAAAAAACATGAGAAGACACGGCCCGATAAGGTCAAGGACCGAACCGATCACATGATCGCACTTCGGGCGCAGACCGGTTTGATCTTCCTTGCTTTTCGTGGAACTGAAGATACGCGAAAGCTAATAAGCGAGGAGACAGCGAAACCTGCGTTATTTGATATCGGTGCCGATGAAGGCGGTGTTTCGCAGAAGGTCTGGCGGGTGACCGATTCTGCCGCGTTAGAGAGAGCGTTTGCCGATGTCCCTGCATTGTACGTCGCTGACGGCCATCATCGTGCCGAAAGTGCATCGCTTGCGCGAAGGCTCCTCAGGGATGCCAACCCTGACCACATCGGAAGTGAGAACTACAACTACGTAATGGCAGGTGTTTTCCCGGCAGAAGATCTTGCGATCATGCCGTACAACCGTGCGGTGAAAGATCTGAATGGTCTCGGTAAAGAGGAATTCCTTACATCGCTTCAAGAGACATTTATCGTGACGAGATCCGGCGAAAAACGGCCGCCCCAACACGGCACGGTCTGTATGTATTTCGACGGCGATTGGTATTCACTCCGGTACAACGTCGAGAACATTCGCGAACCCGACGCGATCGAGCGTCTTGACGTCAGCATTTTGCAGCAGAACTTATTGGATCCGATCCTCGGTATCGACGACCCGCGTACGAACGACCGCGTGACGTTTGTCGGTGGCATTCGCGGGACCTACGAACTGGAGAGGCTGGTTGATTCATGCGGCTACGCAGTGGCGTTTTCGATGTTCCCGACATCCATGGACGATCTGTTTGCAGTATCGGACATGGGCGAGATAATGCCGCCGAAATCGACTTGGTTCGAACCAAAACTCAAAGACGGACTTTTTGTTCACCGAATCTAGCTAGAAGAATGAAGAACAACGAGCTCGCACATCTCAGGCTGGAATATTCCCGCGAGGAACTCTCAGAGGAACAGGTAGATCGAGATCCGTTTGTTCAGTTCGGCCGCTGGATGGACGAAGCTATCGCGGCAGAGACGCCCGAGCCGACTGCCATGTGTCTTTCGACCGCAAGCGCCGACGGGAGACCGTCTTCGCGTATGGTACTGCTAAAGGGTTTCGATCACGACGGATTCGTCTTCTATACAAACTACAACAGTCGCAAAGGCCGAGAGTTGGCAGAAAATCCGTACGCCGCACTTACATTCTTCTGGCCCGAACTCGAAAGGCAGGTAAGGATCACTGGCCTCACCAACAAAGTAACCTCCGAGGAGTCGGACGAGTATTTCAAGTCGCGGCCATACACAAGCCGCCTCGGAGCATGGGCGTCGAAACAGAGCGAGACGGTCGAGTCGAAAATTGTCGTGATGGCAGAAGCGGCAAAGCTTGCGATAAGATACCCAACCGGCAACGTACCGCGGCCGCCGCACTGGGGCGGCTACCGAGTCGCTCCTGATGAGTTCGAATTCTGGCAAGGCCGCCCAAGCCGGCTGCACGATCGAATACGATATTTGAAAACCAATGACAATTGGGAGATCTCGCGGCTTTCCCCTTAACTGAACCAGGCTGCCTCGACCGCCTCTCGCCACACCTCGAGCATCTTCTTGTCGAGCGCAATTATCCCTTCGCGTGTTACACCGGTTGGCGGACCTACGAATTTCGAAAGCTCGTCGAAGACTGCGCCGCGATCAGTCTTTGGAACGCGAGAGAGAAGATGCCATAAAGTCACCATGTCATAGAGGTCGGCTTCTGCGAGAACCTCCGATATTGAGGAACTTCCTCCACCAGAGAAATCAAACCGTTCGAGTGCATTGCGGAACTTCGCCGTCGAAGCGGCAGAGAATGGAGTGCCGACACCTTTACGCTTTCGCATGCGGCACATCATTCCGGCGGGGACGATCGATTCGCGGCCGCCGCGTTCCAAGGCTACGAAACCGCTGGTCACGTTAAGGATGCTGTCACCCTTTGCATCTACCTCGAGCGTGTATTCGCATCCGAGATCGACCGCCTTACCCGCCGGCGTATCGACCACAAATAGCCGTGGCGGTGCAAATATCTTTGCGTACAGCTTTCCTTTCTCCATCGACAAGCGGTGTTCGGCTTTTCCCGTTTCGACTAGCTTTACTCGCGAACTCGG
>CAYTDJ010000217.1:0-5325 GCA_964436265.1 uncultured Chloracidobacterium sp.
TGACCTTGACGAGGTCGATCGAACTTGGCCATCTCGCGTTCACCGGTCCGCTTGCGGTTACCGGAACACTGATGTTCTGGGCGTTTGCCCTGGCTTTTTCTATCAAAGTCCCATTGTTCCCTTTCCACACCTGGCTGCCCGACGCACATACCGAAGCACCGACTGCGGGCTCGGTGATCCTTGCTGCTGTCCTCCTCAAAATGGGAACTTACGGATTGATGCGTTTCAATTTCACGCTGTTTCCGGATCAGAGCCGAGAATGGGCCTGGCTTTTCATAACTCTGGCGATCATCGGCATAATCTACGGAGCCTTGGTCGCGATGGTGCAGCCGGATGTGAAACGCCTCGTCGCGTATTCATCGGTCGCTCACATGGGCTTCGTCATTCTCGGTATGTTTTCGTTCACAGAGATGGGAATGCAGGGTGCCTTGTACCAGATGCTGAATCACGGCGTCTCCACCGGCGCACTGTTCCTGCTCGTCGGATTTATATACGAAAGACGGCATACCAGGCAGATCTCCGATTTTGGCGGCTTGGCTAATGTGATGCCGATCTACGCTACGATCTTCGTGATCACGTCAATGTCGTCGGTTGGCCTGCCTTTTCTTAATGGGTTTGTCGGCGAATTCCTGATCATGATCGGAATGTGGAAGTCGACGATCCTTCAGGTCACAGCGTCCGCGAACTGGAACTATATCGCGACGATGCTCGCCGGTACCGGGGTCATCTTTGCAGCCGTTTATCTTCTGTGGATGATCCAACGCGTTTTCTTTGGCAAAGTAACGAACGAAAAGAACAGATCATTGAAAGATCTGAGTTGGAGAGAGATCGGGCTGATCGTACCTCTGCTTTTTTTAATGGTATTCATGGGCGTTTACCCGCGTCCGTTCCTTGATGCGGCGAAAGAGAGTGTTAACGCGATACAGAAACGCGTGATGCACCAGGCTGGCGGAGAGGTAGATCATGCCGCGGCCGTTGGAAATAAGACAACCGAGGCTGAATCACACGAAAAATGATTACGTTTTTTCTACAGTTAACGCCGCCTGACACGAATATTCCGATCATACTGCCGGAATTGATCGTCGCCGCCGTCGGCATCATCGTGATGGTCTACGACAGTTTCTTTCCAAAGGACCGCGTGACCACCGGACTCATCTCGCTCGCGGGACTAGCCGTTTCCGCGTTCTTTCTCATAAGGATGTGGTCGGGCGAAACGTTCGGAGCCTCATCGTGGAATGGAATGATCGCCCACGACAATCTTCGGCTTGGATTTTCGATCGTGTTCCTGATCGTCACTGCCCTGACAATTCTAATATCGACCGTTTGGGTCGATCGTGAAGATGTTCCCGCCGGCGAATATCATGCGCTTCTAATGTTCGCGACGTTCGGCATGATGTTGATGGCATCAGGCAACGATCTGGTCATCATCTTTCTCGGGCTCGAAACACTTTCGATCGCGACATACGTTATGGCAGGCCTTCGCCGCGGCGACTTGAAATCGAATGAATCCGCGATGAAATATTTCATCCTGGGCTCGTTCGCTTCTGCGTTCCTGCTTTATGGCATGGCCTTGATCTATGGCGCGACAGGATCGTCCAATCTGACACAGATCGCCGACAAGATCACGACGGCCAACTTCCCGGGGCTCCTTTTGATCGGCGGTGCGATGATGCTCGTCGGATTTGGATTTAAGGTCGCTTCGGTTCCGTTCCATATCTGGACGCCCGACGTTTACGAAGGAGCACCTGCGCCGGTCACCGGCTTTATGGCTGCGGGCCCGAAAGCTGCTGCATTCGCTTCGTTCATCCGCGTTTTTGTGCTTGGGTTCCCATTTATCGCTGGCATTCAGGCCTCAAATTATCTTCACGAATCATGGATGACCGCTCTCAGCGTAATGGCAATGCTGACGATGACGGTCGGCAACGTTGCCGCGATAATGCAGAACAACGTCAAGCGAATGCTGGCCTATTCGTCAATTGCCCATGCCGGCTACGCCCTTGTCGGGTTTATAGGTGCAGGAGCCGCCAAACCGGGCCAGGCACAGGACGCCGCGATCGCATCCGTGGCTTTCTATATGCTGACCTACGCGATCACGAATCTTGGAGCATTCTCCGTCATATCGCTTCTTGCTCAAAAGAACGACCGACGCGCTGAGTTCGATGATTACAACGGCATCGGTTTCAAATCGCCGGTTCTTTCATTTACGCTCTCCCTCTTCATGCTATCGCTTCTTGGGCTTCCGCTCACGGCAGGTTTTGTCGGTAAGGTCATGGTGTTTCGACCCGCATTAGAAGCCGGGAACACCTTGCTGACTGTGTTAGTCATCGTCGCGGTGATCAATACGGCGATCTCGGCTTACTACTATCTGAGGATGATAGTTGTGATGTTCTTCCGTGAACGCACGACCGAATGGACAGAACCGAAGATCCCGGCAATGCTGTCGGCTGCATTGCTGATCGCGGTTATCGGCGTCTTCTATCTTGGTATTTTCAGCAGCGGGATCATCGAGCGTTTTTCACAGTCCAGATCGGCGGTTGGGGCACAGCTCAGGTAAGGCGAGATGTATCGGAAGATAGACCTCGAAACCTGGGAACGTCGTTCGACGTTCGAGTTTTTCAAGGATTTCGAAGACCCCTATTTCAACATAACCGCTAATCTAAATGTCGCGAGGCTGTACGACATGTGTAAGTCAAATGACCTCGCATTTTCGTTGGCGTTTTTGTTCTACTCACTTGAAACCGCAAACGAGATCCGCGAATTCCGCCGACGGATGATCGGAGAATCGGTCGTCGAATTTGACCGCGTCGAGGCTACCCAAACGATACTCAATGAAGACAAGACCTTTTCATTCAGCTATTACCGTTGGAAAGATAATGTTGTCGAGTTCGTTTCAGAAGGCAGGGTATCGCGTGACAAGTACCTTTCATTAAAGACGTTTGACGTCGAAACTGATCGTCTTGATCTTATTTATTACTCGGCATTTCCGTGGGTTTCGTTTACAAGCTTCAAGCATGCCAGTCGTCTCAATAATCGGCAGACGATCCCGCGAATGGTGTTCGGAAAGATGTTCGAAGAAAATGGGTCCCGAAAGATGCCGTTCTCGGTCGAGGCGCACCACGCAATGATGGACGGTTATCACGTAGGACTTTATTACGAAACACTCCAGCAAAAGCTCAATTCGCTTTGATATTCGTCAATGTTAAACCTCGAAGGCCTTCGCGCAAATCTAGGCGAACTTTGGATCCCGGACATTTACATAAAGGACGTTAGGAGCAAGCGAACCCGAAGTATGTCGATGTCGATCCCGGAACGCGAAAATTCACCCGACATCCTTCACACGCTGCTTGGCGTCGAATTAAAGGTCGGGAAGCTGCGGATCGCCTGCCCCGACCTGTCGACAGCTCGATACTTGATGGTATTTGCGCGTATCGGCTGCCGCGACATTGCCGTGCCATATGACATAACAAAGATCTCCAAGATCACGGACGATCTTGAAACGGCCTGGCAACGCTTGAATCTGATCCTTGAAGGTGCATCTGTCAGAACGCGCAATAAGGCGATCCGACTCTTGCGCGACGAGATAGCCTCAGCCGGTTCCGGTGATGCCGTTCCTGAGTTCAAGCAAACCACGAAACAAAGGGGAAGATGATAGATAAATGCCCTTTTTCGACGATGATGGTAATGAAATAGACCCGAGCACGATACCGATGCCGTCTTTGTGCGACAGGTGTGAAAAACAGGATGACGAGAGCGAGTATATTCTGTGCACCCTGAATCGCATGGATCAGGTTGGGGAAAAGCTATTCCGGTGCGGGGCATTTGTAAGTCGTTATGGCGCTCTCGACGATGTTATAATAGAATGAAGTTTTGGGCGTTTGCCCTTGACACATCGACGATGTTGGACGCAGGAGTCAAATCAAAGACAAGCGAGGAACTGCCGTTCCCCTATAATAAGCGGACTTTTTGCCGATATGAGCCGATAGAGCGAAAGATCGATCATGCCCGCGTGTTGATCGTAAATTCACTTTTGAGATACGAATCGGATATGTCCGAGACGGCTCATGCCGAACTTAACGGGCGAACTGAGAGCAGGCTTCGCTTTGAACGTAAAGTGTCGGGAATGGCTTGCGACAATATCGCACAGAACGTAAATCGCCTCGTAAAGCAATCTAAGACCGTAACGGTACATTTGTCAGAACTTGCCGAAGCCGCTCACGAATTCACTCCCGACGCAATAGTGATGAGCGGAACCTATAGCGACTTCGATTACTACAGACCTGAACACCTGGCCAGGTTTGAGAAATTCATCAAGCAGACGAAAATTCCGGTACTTGCTATTTGCGGGTCTCATCAGCTTGTAGGTTCTTCATTCGGCGCCAGACTTAAAACGCTTGACGATCTGGAACTCGCGTCAAAGCGGAATGATCGTCTGGTTGAGTATCAGTATCGATTTGTTAAGATCGTTGACCGGAACGATCCCATTTTCGAGGGCATCGAAGATAAATCATCCGGTGTTTGGCAGGACTACACAAAGGAAGATGATATACTCCGCGTCTGGCAAAATCATGGGGTACAGGTCGATGGAGTCCCTCACGGTTTCAAGCTCCTCGCAACGTCTTACCTTTGCAAAAACCAGATGATGGTAAAACGGTCGGACGGCCAGATGATCTACTGCGTTCAGTTCCATCTCGAGAAATCATTTGAGGATTGGTCGAAAAACCCGACACGCTGGGAACATCCGAATGAGTCACGCGATGGACGAATCCTCTTCGAGAATTTTTTACAGCTTGCGCTGGAACACAAACAATAATAGCAATTTCGGATGTTCGATTAATAAAAGCCGCGGAGTTCAGACCCCGCGGCTTTCCTTTTTAGATTCGCCAAAGGTTACTTTTCAGCCACACCGAGGACGAAGTTACTGACCGCAACAAGTCCGCCGGCAACACTGCTCGAGTTGTATTGTATGGTCGAGTTACCGCCGCCGGAAAGATCGTATTGCGGTGCCAGGAACGTCGCACCCGCCGGTTCCGTCGCCGGAGACACTGAACTGTTAACATATGGAGCCACGACCATGTTTCCCTGTATCGTCCCGTTACCGCCGCCCATGCGATCGACACCGGCCTGCCCTGTAACGATGATCATACCGTTAAAACTGAAGTTGCCCCTCAAGGTCAATTTTCCTGTAACAACCAGGATTCCTCCGCCGTCTCCCGTGAACTCGCAATTGCCGTCGCAGAATGTAATTCCTTGGGCGGTAGCATTGTTCCCGAAACTCGTGGGCTGAACACCGCTCGCGAAATATCGTCCAGACGCAACAGCGACATT
>CAYTDJ010000218.1:0-5315 GCA_964436265.1 uncultured Chloracidobacterium sp.
GAAACAGTTTCGGCGTGCCTAAAGTCCCCGAGCCACTCTTGGAAAGATGTGCGGACTAGCAGGTTGGATCAACCTGGACACAACCAAGCGTAACGTTAACGTCGAACCGGTGCTGCATTCGATGTGCGAGACCATCGTGCATCGCGGGCCGAACTCGGAGGGGTTGTGGCTGGATGATACGGTCGCGCTCGGCATGCGGCGGCTATCCATAATCGACCTCGTGACTGGCGATCAGCCGGTTTTCAATTGCGACAAGTCGGTCATTGTGATGATGAACGGCGAGTTGTACAACTATCGCGAGGTCCGGGAAGAGCTAGAGAAAAAAGGCCACAAGTTCACGACTAAGTCCGACACCGAAATTCTGCCGCACCTTTACGAAGAATACGGCGATGGTCTGCTTGAGCACGTCAACGGGATGTACGCCTTCTCGCTGTGGGATGCCAAGCAGAAAAAGCTGATCATCGCCCGAGACCGTTTTGGCGAAAAGCCGCTTTATTACGGCGTTTTCGACGGCAAACTAATCTGGGCATCGGAACTGAAAGCTATCCTAGCTCATCCCTCGGTCAAGCCTGAACTCGACCTCAACGCCCTACGCCATTACGTGTCGTTCGACTACGTCCCGGCTCCGATGTCTATCTTTAAGGGCATCAAGAAGTTGCCGGCTGCTCATGTACTTACGGTCGAAAACGGCGAGATTCGGACACGACGATATTGGGATATCTCATGGTCAGAACGCGCTGCATCGGCGGCGGGCCTGTTAGGTAACGGCAGTTCGACAAACTGGCCGCCCGCTCACGCAGGCGGTTCTCACTTTGCAGCCGCCGCTGGAAGCCTCCGCGAACTCCTCTCGGACGCCGTTCGCATGCGGCTAGTGTCTGACGTTCCGCTCGGAATATTGCTGTCCGGGGGAATCGATTCGTCGACCGTTGCTGCTTTCGCCGTTCAGCACGCGACTGAACGCGTAAAGACCTTCTCGATCGGCTTCGAGGAAGATTCGTTTGATGAATCGAAGTATGCGAGAAAGGTCGCAAAGCATCTCAACACCGAGCATTACGAAGACAAGCTTTCGGCAACGACTGCAGGCGACCTGATAAGCGAGATCGGTAAATGGCTGGATGAGCCGTTGTCCGATGCCTCGCTGATACCGACCGTTTTGCTCTCGCAGTTCGTCCGCAAACACGTAACGGTCGCTCTCGGCGGCGACGGCGGTGACGAGCTTTTCGCTGGCTACCCGATGTATTACGCACACACGGTCGCGGCTAAATATAAGAGTGTTCCTGCATTTCTTCGCTCCGGCCTGATCGAACCGGTCGTCAACGCTCTGCCCGTTTCGACGAATAATATGTCGTTCGATTACAAGGCGAAACGGTTCGTGCGGGCGGCGAAGTTCGACGACGTCGAGCGGCATCATTCGTGGTTTGGATCGTTCTCGATCGACCAACACAAAAAGCTTTTCTCGAAGGAAGTGATCGCCCAGACCGACGCCGACATTTACAACGGGGTGCGCGAACTTGTAAGCAAATCCGACGCGAAAAACGTCATCGAGAAGATGCAGTACGCCGACATCAATTTCTATCTAGCGGAAGATATTTTGACGAAGGTCGATCGGGCCGCGATGTCCGTTTCGCTTGAAACCCGAGCACCGTTTCTTGATCCGCGCGTCGGCCAGTTCGCGGCCTCGATCCCGGTCGAATTCAAACTGAAAGGCAAGAACGGCAAGGTGATCTTGAAAGAGGCGATGAAAGACCTGCTCCCGCACGACATCCTGCATCGTCCAAAGAAAGGATTTGGCATCCCGATCGCCGAATGGCTAAAAGGCCGCCTCAATCCGTTGATGCACGAAATGCTCGCGCCCGAACGGCTTATGAAGCAGGGCCTTTTCAATGCCGACTACGTTCTGCAGCTTATCCGGGAACATGAATCAGGCAAGGCCTCGCATCACAAAGAATTGTGGACTTTGCTTGTTTTTCAGCTTTGGTGTGATAATTTTCTCATATGAAAACACTCTACCCCGAGATCGAGCCCTTTGATTCGGGCAAACTCAAAGTCTCAGACCTTCACGAGATCTATTGGGAGCGCGTCGGGAATCCTGACGGGATCCCGGTAGTCTTTTTGCATGGCGGGCCGGGCGGCGGCTTGATACCGATGTATCGGCAGTTCTTTGACCCGTCGGCCTTCCACGTGGTTCTTTTTGACCAGCGTGGTTCGGGACAATCGACGCCGCATGCCTCGCTCGAGGAAAACACCACCTGGGACCTGATCAATGATATCGAGGCTCTTCGTGAAAAATTCGGCATCGAAAAATGGCATGTATTCGGCGGTTCCTGGGGCAGCACCCTGAGTCTGGCGTACGCTGTAAGCCATCCGGACCGTTGCCTCGGGCTGATCCTTCGGGGCATTTTTCTTACGCGCCGAAAGGAGATCGACTGGTTTTATCAATATGGCGCATCGGAAATATTCCCCGATTACTGGGAACGTTTTCGCGACGAGATCCCCGAGGAAGAACGCGGTGATTTTATGACCGCATATCATAAACGGCTGACCGGTGACGATGAAGAAGTACGACTTTCGGCTGCACGTGCATGGAGTACATGGGAAGGCGCAACCTCGAAGCTCTACCCGAGCCAGGACCTAATGGATCACTGGGAAGGCGTGCACGAAGCGTTAAGCCTGGCACGGATAGAAAGTCACTATTTCGTTAATAATTCGTTCTTCCCGAGCGAGAACTACTTGCTTGATAACATCGAGAAAATACGAGGCATTCCGACTGTGATCGTGCAGGGCCGGTACGATATTGTGTGCCCGCTGGACTCCGCATGGGAGCTTCACAAAGCATTTCCGGAAGCGGAGTTTATTGTTGTGCCCGATGCGGGACATTCCGTGTCCGAGCCTGGCATCACTTCGGCGCTGGTCGATGCTATGGACAGGATCAAAGAAAAGGCTTAAAAACGTGAATTTTGTTCCAAATGGCGTTATGATTTGAAATTGACGTCATAAGGAACGGTTTAATCATATGAATTTCGGAACAACAGAGATCATCCTGATCGTTGCGGTGCTTTTCTTGCTCTTTGGAGCTTCAAGGCTTCCACAACTTGCCAAGTCGCTTGGCCAATCGAGAAAAGCATTCAAGGAAGGAATGCGCGAGGCGGAAGAAGAGGAACGAGCCGAAAAACAACTTTCAAGCGCCCAGGCACCGCAGATCTCACAGATGAGCGACGAGGCACTTGCGGAAGAACTACGGCGCCGGGCCGAAGCGAAATCAAGCTAAAGATGAAAGTCAAAGTCGTAGTACATGAGGCCGAAGAAGGCGGGTATTGGGCAGAAGTCCCTTCGATTCCAGGCTGCGCTACTCAAGGCGATTCGTTCGAAGAACTCCTCGAGAATCTTTACGAAGCGATCGAGGGTTGCCTATCAGTCGATATTAAACAAATAGAGATAGGAAAAACCGACCGGCTAATGGAAATTGCTGTATGAAGCCAATTTCCGGCAAGAAATTCGCGAAAATTCTCGAACGAAACGGATGGCAGCTTTTGAGAATTCAAGGAAGCCACCACATATACGGAAAAGCCGGAATTGATATCCGGCTTTCAGTTCCAGTCCACAAAAATCAAGATCTTAAGCTTGGTCTTCAAAACCACTTAATGAAAGTGGCGGGCTTAACTGAGGCTGATCTATGACCGTTTCTTGCCGGTCAGCAGAGTCGCTTTCACCGAAAAGCGGAAAGTCAGATCGGCGTCTTCGAGGTCTATCAACTGAGCGAGTTTTTGTGTGACTCGCTCTTTGTCATCTTCGTCAAGTGTTTCAAGCCATCGCGGCAGCAGAAAATCCGCGACCAGCGGTGCCGCCACGAAAGCCGCACCGTTTTCGTATTCAAATACTTCATTTGCAAATTCGGTCTTTACATCGTCCAGTCCGGCAATTCCTGCGATCTCTTCGATATGTGAAATACTCGGGATCTCCGAGATCATCGACTCAGCAACGTGACCGTGCTCACCGAGGTCTTCATTGAACAGTACTTCCCATAGCAGCGAAAAGATCTCTCCAAAACTGCCGGCCGATGGAAGGACGACCGCGACGGTTCCTCCTTGTCGAGTTACGCGAATAGCTTCGCCGATCACGTTCTCAGCATCCTGAGGATCGGTAAAACTTGCGTCAGCGATCACGGCGTCAAATGCGTCGTCTTCGAAATCGATACGCGAAAAATCAACATCTGAACGAACAGCCGCACTTTTGTCTCTCGCGATCTTTAGTAGCTCGTCGTTTTCGCACGTCGCAAAAATGGCGACCTTTTCATCTACCTTTTCCCTGATCTCGATGCAATGGTCCCCGGTCCCGGCGTTGATATAGAGGATGTTTTCCGCGTCTTTGAAACCAATATGTCTGTCTATCAGTTCCGTGAAACGCTTGGTCCAGTTTTCGTTTATGTCGAGATCGCGAATGAATGCGAGCTCTCGTTCGGTTTTCGCCATATCTCTATTAAATCGCACCCCAATTGCAAAATAAAGATGGCAATAACGCTGAGCTTAGGCCGTGTGCTACCCTTGATGTTTATATAGGTGAATGACAAAGAACGTTAAAGAGCTCTTCGACCTTTCGGGCAAGACCGCAATTGTAACTGGCGGCTCTCGTGGTATCGGCAAAGAGATGGCCGAGGCGTTGGCAGAGGCAGGCGCGAACCTGATGCTCTGCGCTCGCCGTGTCGAGTGGCTTGACGAGACCGTAAACGAGTTTGCAGGACGCGGCTTCAATGTTGCCGGCAAGACGTGCGACGTTTCAAAACCGGAAGAGGTTCAGGCCGTTGTAGATGAAACTGTGAACAGGTTCGGCTCGGTCGATATTCTAATAAACAATGCGGGTGTTTCGTGGGGCGCAATGCCTGAAGATATGCCGCTCGAGAAATGGCAGCACGTCTTAGACGTAAACCTGACCGGCTGTTTTCTCTTCGCACAGGCGGCAGGCCGCGAAATGCTGAAGAAAAACAGCGGTTCGATCATTAACATCGCATCGATCGCCGGCATCACATCTTCGGCTAATGGTCCGTTTTATGCCGGTTACGTCGCGAGCAAAGCAGGCCTGATCGGCCTGACGCGTGAACTTGCCGCAAGCTGGGGACGACGTGGTATTCGTGTGAACGCCATAGCTCCCGGCTTCTTTCACTCGCGCCTTGCCGATGCCGTGATCGATATCTACGAACGCTCGATACAGGAAGACAACGTGATCCCGCGTGTCGGAAACGAAGGCGAATTGAAAGGCATTACGGTGTTTCTCGCGTCTGAGGCATCAAGCTACATTACCGGACAGACGATCGCCGTTGA
>CAYTDJ010000219.1:0-5314 GCA_964436265.1 uncultured Chloracidobacterium sp.
GTCGTCAGAAAGGTCGATAAACATTCGCAGCAACGCCGTCGAAAACGTTTTACCTTGGGCATCGGTCATTAGGCTGAGAGTACCGCCGCCGCCTAGACTTCCGTGTAGAAGAAAATTGAGAGCATTGAGGTTTGGCAGCTCGAACCGCTCAACCGCGCCAAGAACCATCGGCCCAAAATGTTCCTTAACAGCCGCAGCCGTTACTTCGCGGACAAGCAGCGGATAGTATTCAGGCTTAAGTGCGATAATACCAACGTTTGCTGTATCGCCCTTATCGCCAGAGCGGGCATGCGCGAGCTTAAGAAGAGAAACTTTCATTTTCCAAATATCGCTTCGCAAGATAAAAGGCCGTTATCGCGAGAGCGTGCGTTATTTCTCCATTGTGCACCAGTTCTTCAATATCGCGAAGCGGAACAAGTCGTGTCTCTATGCTCTCATCATCGTCAAAATTGACGTCCTGTGTCTGCTCAGCCTCGAGAGCTAAAAAATGATGTATTCGATTGTTCTGTATAGCAGGGTTAGGATGTGTCACGCCGAGCGAGATCCATCGTGGTGATGAGTATCCCGTTTCTTCGAGAAGCTCCCGTCTAGCTGCAGCCGCCGAACTTTCACCATCGTCCAACATCCCGCCGGGGATCTCAAGAATCAGAGATTCGGATCCATGCCTGAACTGTTCGATCAGTATGGCCTGGCCCGACTTCGTAACAGCGACAACGTTCACCCAATCCGGACTTTCGATAACAAAGAAATTCGCTTTTCGATCGTCAAGATCGCGCAAGCATTCATCTTCACGAACATCAAACACGCGACACTTTGCGATTGTTTTCGAACTTGTCCTTCGCCATTTTGCCGGCTCGCAATTCATAAACTTCTTTCGGTCGATATTAAGGATGTGATTCAATAGAAACAAGTCCGAGGAAAGGGTTATGAAGTTTTCCAAAACATGCAAAATTATTCTTTTAGCCTGCATCACCGTTTTCACCGAGGTAACGGTCATCGGACAAAGTAACAATGCTGTGTTAACGGACGATCTTGTCAGCAAAGCGGCGGTTCGTTCACAGGTATATCTGGAGACCTTCAAGAACCTGTTATCACAGGAAACAAAGACCTTTGAGATCTACGACAAAAAGGGAGAGGTCAAAAAACAGCGGAAAATTGAATCGACCTTTCTTGTTTATCAACTTACGAAGGGTGATGGCCAAGTAGCGGAATTTAGAAATGTCGTTGCAGTTGACGGCAAGAAACTCGGGAATACGGACGAGCGGGCAAAGGATTTCTTTGAAAAGGTAGTTAGTTCTGAGTCGTCACAGAAAGAACTGGATCGAATTCGCGACGAGAGCTCGCGATTTGACGAAGACTTTGCTATCAATGGCCTGACGTTATTTCAAGCAATAGCATTGAACCACGATCTTCGACCCTCATTTACATTCACTGTCAAAGGAACTGAAACTATCAGCGGAATCAAAACCATCGTAATTGCGTTCGAGCAGACGGGTTCAAACCGCTCGATCACGGTGAATGGAACCGGTGCAAATAACTACGACATCGAGCTCGACGGAGAAAAGTCCGAGCTGAACCCGCGGATTCGGGGAAAACTATGGCTGGATGAAGAAACACTGAATATTCGCCGCGAAGTTCGCGAACGCACGATCCAGCCGGTTGGTTGGGTTCGGTCCGTCGTTGTTGCGGAAGACATCTTTGAATACGGCGACAGTGATTTCGGCATTTTAACGCCAATGAAAATAATCCACATCCAATACGTCGTAAAATTAAAAGATCGCGCAGTTAGAAAAGACACAAAGGTCGAATTCATTTACGGCAAATTCTCTAAGCCGGATGTCGAGGTGAAGTCGTCAGAGGTGAAGTCAGACAACTGACATCATTTCGACTGCCCGTTTAAGCGGGTCGTCATTTATCTCCTCAATAAGCCCGATCTCTAGTGCCTCATCCGCGGAAACTCGCTTTGCCATCATGAACATCTCAAGCGCCTCTGCCTCACCAACTAGCCTCGGCAATCTTTGTGTTCCGCCCCAGCCCGTCATTATCCCAAGTCCTGCTCCGGGATGACAGAACTCGGCATTGGGCGAAGCGACACGCCGCCCGCAAGCCAGCGCAAGATCCAACGCTCCGCCATAACAAAAACCGTTGACGGCCGCGATCGTCTCAATTGAGAGCGAGGCTATCTTTGACATCAGGGTCTGTCCGCGAAGGGCGAAGTCCCTTGCATTATCACGGTTCACAGCGGCGATCTCCCGAAGATCCGCACCGGACGCAAACACGTCGCCGACACCGGTAAATACAAGGCCCGCCGATTCATGGCTTATCGAATCGACTATGGAATGCAGTTCATCAAGCACGGAGATCGATAACGGGCTCCGGATCTCCGGGCGGTTAAATCGGACAACCGTGATGCGGTTGATCAGTTCGACAATAATGGCGTTCGACATTTGGATTCGCGGGTTAAATAATAGGGTTATGTTAAGAACTAACAAAGCCCACCCGTGGCATGGAGTTCCGATCGGCGATGGTGTGCCCGAGGAAGTTACGGTATTCATTGAGATAGTTCCACGTGACACGGTGAAATATGAGGTCGATAAAGAGACCGGCTATCTGAAGATCGATCGGCCCCAGCAATACTCAAACGTGGTTCCCGCCAACTATGGTTTTATTCCGCAGACCTATTGTTCCGAACATATCGCGAACCTTGCACGGGCTAAAACACAGATTGAGATCAGCGACGGCGACGGTGATCCGCTGGATATTCTTGTCCTCTCGGAACATCACATTCCGCGAGGCGATATAATCCTGAAAGCAAGGCCGATAGGCGGTTTTTGCCTTATCGATGGCGGCGAGGCCGACGACAAGATCATCGCGGTTCTGAAGGGTGATAAGGTCTTCGAACAATATCGTGAGATCGGCGAGCTGCCGAAAGGAATACTCGAACGCTTCGAGCACTATTTTCTGACCTACAAATCGTTACCCGACGAGCCAAACAAATGCGAGATCGCATACTCCTACGGCCGCGAAGAATCATACGGTGTCATCCGCTCCGCGATCGACGATTATGCAAACTTGCTTGGGAAACTCAAATAGGACTCGAGTCGTCCAGAAACCAAAAGCGACCTAACTTACCGTTTAGATCCAACAAATCAAGGAATTGGATCAGGGACGCTTTTCACGTATGTTCTGTGGTTTCGTATAACCTTCGTAAGAGGTCTCGATTCCGCTGTTTCTTACTCGTCCATCTTTGTCGAAAAGTGTCCATTGCACGATGACCCCGCCGGAATAATCCACCTTATCGGAAAGAAAGAATAGATTCTTTCTGACCCGTTGGGCACCGACCGCACGAAGCGATTTGATCTCCAAGTAGTAGAGATCTTTCCGTTTCTGCATTTCTGCCATCTGTTCTGCGTTAACGTACTTTTTGAGGGCTGTTTCGACATTCGTAGGTGTCGCCTCAGCGACCAGCTTTAGAAAATCGGCAAAATAATTCTCAAGCTTACGCAGTTCGGGCGACTGTTGTTTTGCGGCAAATGCGGCACGGCGGGCCCGGTAAAGGTCATCGAGGAGATTTGCGACCTCCGAGCAGTAAACCTGCCGGGTTTCGAGGCATGAAACAGAATTCGAAGCACAGCACGGGCGTTCGTCTGATACTTTCCCGCAGTAAACGGGCGAATCGACCGCGAACGTCTTCGGATAAAGAAGAGTCATCGTTCGATCCCTTTGTAGTTCCGAAAACAATGCGGCAACAATCGTGTCCTCGCTTATAGTGACGGACTTTCCGGCAACAGTCGTTTCCGTCTTTAAATAAGACATGAGGTCGGCGAATTGACCGACAAGATTTCCGGTTCCAGCCAATGCGGTTGCAAAAGCGTTGACCGAATTGCTTTTCACGGGCAGCCCCCCGGACGCCGTGTTCGCGACCAGGCAATAGTCAGCGGTGAGGTCTTCGACCACCACCTTGAACAGCGGAAGTGAACGCCTGTAAAAACTCCAGTCTTCAAAATCGGAGCTATCAAGGATCGCGACTGTCGCGTTCGCCGGAACGGTCTCACGGATCGACCCCGCAACACGCGACACAGCCTTCTGAAGTTCTCGGTACACGATGATCTCTTGTGTGATCTCATCACCGGAAATTGATACGTTGCCGGTCTTTGGGCTCGACTTTGGGTTCGGCAAGGCGTCTAAAGACTTCTTTCGAGCCTCCGCGATCTTCGCTTCTAATTCCGCGATCTCCTTTTGCCGCTCCAGTTCCAGTTTTATCTCGGCATAACGAGCCTCTTGCAATGAAATCGCCGGCGAAGGCGACGGGGCCGGGGAGGTATCCTGTCCGAATACAACTAACACTAGGGTTGAAAGGGCGAACAAACAAACGAGTGGGATCAAGCGAAAAGCGGAGCGAGGATGGATGCTTTTCATACGGGTGGCGTGGAGCCTCCTATTACGTTTCCATCATAGCTCTTTTGCTACGTCCGTAATGTGAGCCGTATCACGAGCCGTTAACTAGTCCTTAGAAAGTACGAAAGCGCCAATATGAGGTGAGGAGGTATTGAGACAGGTCTGCAAAGCGAGGATCAGCGAAGGCCGGACGTTTTCGGGAGTAACGATCGCATCGACGAGGCCGCGTGCGGCGGCATGTTTGGCGTCTAGTTCGCGGTCATAGGTCTCGCGGACCTTTTCCATCTCTGTGAGCATTGCTTGGTCCGGCTCTTTCCCTTCTTTTTTCAGCTTCTCAAGCTGAGTTCCGAAGATCGCCTGAACCGCGGAATCGCCCTCCATTACGCCCATCCTGCCGGTCGGAAGTGAGAAGATGAAATCGGGGTCGAACCCCTGTCCGGCCATCGCGTAATACCCGGCTCCCGACGCATGATTGACGGTCAAAACGATCTTCGGCACTTTTGCAGTCGCCATTGCCTCAACAAATCTGGCTCCGGCACGGATGATGCCGCTATGCTCGGCTTCGGCACCGACCATAAACCCAGACACGTCCTGCACGAAAAGCAGCGGAGTTGAGTGCCGGTCACAGTTTTCGATGAAATAGGCTGTCTTTTCGGCTGATTCTGTATATACAATGCCGCCAAATCGCGGCGGTGCCCCCGGCTTCCCTTTTGACATTCCCCGGGAATTTGCAATGACCCCCACCAAGATACCGCCGATCCGCGCTGTCCCGCAGATCATCTCCTTAGCAAAGTCGGCCTGGAATTCGTCAACCTCACCATCGAGGAATGTGTCCAAAACTGCATGCATATCGTAAGGAGCACGGTGATCGGCCGGCAGCAGATCGTAAAGTGGATTGCTCTCACGAATTCGTTCG
>CAYTDJ010000220.1:0-5250 GCA_964436265.1 uncultured Chloracidobacterium sp.
CTGCGGACAGGAATGGTCCAAAAGGAACCGCATATTTCGTATCCTGCTTATTAAGCCGTTGCGAAGGCGACACGATCGAACCGGTTCGGCGAATATTCGTTCCGCATTCGCTCGGGACGATGTACACCGCCGTCTGCCAGTTCATCGGTTATCCGAGTTATGGCGACGAAGGAAAGGTCATGGGCCTGGCTCCACTGGGACGAAACACATATGCCGATTTTTTCGAGGGCATGCTTCGAAAGTCAGGCAACGGATTTGAACTCGACCCTTCCTATTTTCTTCCATTCGGTTCGAATCAGGGCATGGAGATCACCGAGGAAGGTGAGATGAAAGTTCATCGCCTCTACTCTGATCGATTTATCAATGAGTTGGGTACGCCTCGAGAAAAATATGGCGAGATCACGCAACGCGACATGGATGTTGCGTATGGGCTGCAGCATATTTTTGAAAAGTATTATCTGAACCTTTTGAACTCGCTTCATGAACTTGTTCCAGAAACGCGACTCTCAATGGCGGGCGGATGCGCACTGAACAGCGTCGCTAATGGAAAAGCACTCCTCGAAACGCCGTTTACTGAACACTGCATTCAACCGGCGGCAGGAGATGACGGCTTGGCCCTAGGGGCCGCACTTTATGTGAGCAACTCGATCCTGAAGGAAGGCATTCGCTGGGAAATGCAGAACGCATATCTTGGCAACGAGTATTCGGACCGCGAAATAAGATCGGAACTTGATCGTTACGACGTCGAATATAGAATGCTGGAGCGTGAGCAGCTACTTGACGCGACAACCGAAGAGATCAAGAACGGAAACGTGATCGGCTGGTTCCAGGGCCGCATGGAATGGGGACCGCGAGCGTTGGGAAATCGGTCGATACTTGCACATCCGGGATTTCCGAATATGAAAGACATACTAAATGCTCGTATCAAACATCGCGAAGCATTCAGGCCATTCGCCCCATCGGTGCTTGCCGAAAGACAGTCCGAACTTTTTGAGCAGGACTATCCGTCGCCGTTCATGCTGCATGTTTACAAGATCAGGCCAGAATGGCGTGAGCGTCTCTCCGCGGTGAATCACGTCGATGATACAGGCAGGTTACAGACCGTTGCCCGACACGAAAACCCGTTGTATTACGATCTGATCTCAAACTTTGAACAAAAGACAGGGATCCCGGTCATCCTAAATACCAGCTTTAATGAGAATGAGCCTATCGTCTGCCAGCCAAGCGAGGCGATCGAGTGCTTTCTTCGAACCAAGATGGACGTCCTCGTGATCGGTTCATATTTTTGTAAGAAGCCGCCGGCACAGTAGATGAATTGGAAGATCGAAGAAATTTCCGAATTGCGAGGCTTTGTGGTTGAGTGGGCCGAACCTGGAAATTATATACTTTCGCGACGAAACAAACTATATAGATCCAGGGACCTCATTCCACCCTTTGAAGAGCTGACCGTTATCGACGCTCCCCTTTGGAGATCGCTAGCGTCAAGTTTTCGCCTTGGGCAGCGATTGCTCCGCTTTTCAGTCACGAATGCCATACCGCTAGCCAATGGCGACATCTTTATTGCATTTGACCGCACAGTTGGGATAATTCGCGGTCATCGTTACATTGCATTAAGAGGTCTGAAACGCCCATGCCGCATACTGCGTTCCGCTTGTGCGATCGGCATCGACGGCAACCTGTATTTCGGCGAATACCTGGCAAACGATTCGCGTGGATCGGTCAGTTTGTATCGCTACGTTCCGGGGGACGATACGGTTAGTTCCATCTATTCATTTCCTAAAGGGTCGATCAGACATGTTCACGGAATTTATTATGACGATTTCACTCACGCTCTTTATTGTTTGACAGGAGACTCCGATGCCGAATGTCAGATCATCAGAACCATTGATGGATTTCAAACCCTTGAGACAATAGGGCACGGAGATGAATCCTGGCGCGCTGTCAGTGCCCAATTTACAAATAATGCGGTCTATTACGGTACAGATGCCGAATATCGGTCGAACTCGATCTACAGGCTTGACCGCCAAACATTGAATCGCAATTCTCTTGGTGAAGTGAACGGAACGGTTTTCTATTCGCAGAAATTCAATGGGAAGCTCTTTTTCGCGACGACAGCCGAAAATGCTCCAAGTCAAACCGAAAACTCGGCCGAAATCTGGGTCGCAGAAGAATCGGACAGTATTCAAAAGATCGCGTCGTTCAGAAAAGACCGATGGCACAATACGCTTTTTGGGTTCGGGATAGTGAATTTTCCACATATTTCGAGTGTTTCAGATCGACTTTTCTTTAGTCTCTCTGCAACAATAGGCGATAATCGGACATTTGAGATAATCTTAAATAATTGAAAAAACAATATGTTACGTTTCATCTAGGTAGGTTCACCAGTTAAACACTGTTAGTTAAAGTAATACATTAAATAACACTTGACATTGTGGTATAAACTGGCTACCATAACAACATATAGGACAACTGAAGGAACGCCCGGAAGGTTTGAGAGATCAAACCCCCGGGCTTTCATCGTTCAGAATTGTCAATTTCATTGATCTATGACATAGTTTCTGCGTTTCAACTATTTAGAACCCCCGTCAGCATGTATGGGAAAACTGCTCAAAGGAGATCCGATATGAACAGAATATTGTTCTTTTGCATTTCAGGCCTGTTAGGCCTATTCGTATTCGGTTGCGGCAGTCCTGCGACGAATACCCCGGCAAATGCAAATTCCAACGCGAATGCCGCGAAACCGGTCGCAGCCGCTCCCTCAAAGGACGCTTTATTTGAAATGGATAAGAAAGCAAACGAGGCCTGGATGAAAGGCGATAAAGCCTATTTCGAAGGCATGCTTTCGGATAAGTTCGTCTCATTTGAACAAGGCGGTCGAATGACCAAGGCTGAAATGCTGAGCATGATCGGTTCGTTCAAGTGCGATGTTAAAACGTGGTCTCTTGACGATCCGCAGATGTCAAAGATCAACGACGATACCTATGCCGTCGTTTATAAGGGTACGTTTGACGGCACATGCACTGGCCCGGACGGAAAAGCCCAGAAAATACCGAGCCCGACTCGCGCCGCAAGCGTTTGGGTTCGTGACGGCGATAAATGGAAAGGAGCGTTTCATGCGGAAACTCTGATCATCGATCCGAAGTCACCCCCGCCGCCGCCTGAGAAGAAGGAAGAGGCAAAGAAGGAAGAGCCAAAGAAGGACGACAAAGCAGCTGCAAACACAAATGCCGCTCCGGCTCCTGCGAAACCAACGGCAAGCGCGAATACGGATGCTCTCGTCAAGATCCATACGGCAGGCTGGGAAGCGTTTAAGGCGAAAGACGCGAAGTGGTTTGATGCGAATATTTCATCCTCATTCGCGTTTGTTGATCCGTTAGGTACTTATTTCGGATCAAAGGCCGATACGATCAAACAGTGGACCGAAACAATGAAATGCGAGGGCATTACAAAAGTTTCTGTGACCGAAGGCTTCTCGACAGCGCTCTCGCCGACGGTTGAGTTACTTAACCTCAAGGGCTCCGCTGACGGTACCTGTGATGGGCAAAAGAACGGACCTCTCTATCAATCTGCCGTGTATGTAAAAGAAGGTGACGCGTGGAAACTGGCGTTCATGTTTGAAACACCGGCGATGTAACGATCGTCGTTAATGTGAACAAGTAAGGGAACCGTTTACCCCGGTTCCCTTTATTTTGTTCTTGAAAGGCGATCTTTTGGAAGCTCGGCGATTAAAGAGCAAGATATGACGAGCTTTGTCCGCGAATGGGTGTATAGTTATCGTGATCTAACAAAACTATATCGGGAGATCAAAGGAACTTCCACCGGCAGCCGAATGGTCAAACGGTCTGGCATAACATTTCTGGACGATTAGGAGAAGACAATATGAGAAGTTCAATACTTGGGATCACATTGATGTCCGCCGCAGCATTGCTGTCAGCGTGCGGAACACCGGCCGGAAACACCGGAACCGCTAACGCCAACGCGGGCAATGCAGCGAATTCAAACGCAACCGCCGCAAAACCGGCGGCGGCTGCTCCGACTAAGGAATCGCTGATGACGATGGAAAAATCGGCGTGGGAAGCTTGGAAAAACCGTGATGCAAAATGGACCGAAGAGAACGCTTCGGAAAAATATGTCGGATTCGGAGCATCGGGCCGAATGGACAAGGCCGCGTCGGTCAAGTCATACACCGAACAGAAATGCGATGTTAAGAGCTATTCGCTCTCGGGAGACCAGATGCAAATGGTTGGCCCTGACGTTGCGATCCTGACTTACAAGGGTGATCAAGACGGTGTCTGTGACGGCAAGAAGATCGCCGCCAGCGTGAATTCGACAAGCATCTATGCCCGCGAAGGCGATAAATGGAAATCGGTATTCTATGGCGAAACGCCGGTCATAGATCCGAAGGCTCCGCCAAAACCGGCTGCCGCCAAGAAAGAAGGGCCAAAGGCCGATGAGGCAAAGCCGGATGCCGCGACGGAAGCCCTGTTGGCTGTTGAGAAAAAAACGTGGGAAGCCTGGAAGAACAAGGACGCCAAGGCTCTCGAGGAAGTGCTTGCAAAAGACTTCGCGTTTGTCACCGGAACCGGCCGGATGGATCATGCTGCGGTGATAAAGAGTTGGGCTACTGAAAACAAGTGCGAAGTTAAGAGTTATTGGGTCGGCGATGCCAAATCAGTCTCGCTATCTAAGGACGTTTCGATGATGACCTTCAAAGGCGGAGGTGAAGGCACTTGCGAAGGCCAGCCCATTACCACCGATTGGTACGTCGGTGTTTACATGAAAGACGGCGAAGTGTGGCGTCCCGCATTCGGAATGGGTATTCCGATGTCGTAAGCACACCTCCATCATTCGTTTGATCAAAACGCCGGGGATCACACTCCGGCGTTTTACGTTACTGCAAAAAGGTACTCACCTTCACTTCGCGTCCATCGGTATCGAAGCGGACCGTCCCTTTCTCGCCGGTTCTCAGCACATGTATTCCTGCCCTTTTCCATCGTTCGATCACTTCGGGATGCGGGTGTCCAAAACGCGACCGCCGGCCGACGGAAATGACCGCCCATTTGGCTTTCGTCCTTTCTACAAACGCTTCGGACGACGAGGTTCGACTTCCGTGATGCGGAACTTTGACGATGTCCGCCTGCAATTGGGTCGTTCCGGAAGTTAGCTCAATCTCAGCGTCTCGTTCGATATCGCCGGTAAACAGGAATGAGCGATCCTTGTATATCAGTCTCATAACGATCGAGCTATTAT
>CAYTDJ010000221.1:0-5247 GCA_964436265.1 uncultured Chloracidobacterium sp.
TGTATTTCACGAACGAACACTCGATCAACAGCAGATCTACTCCACGGGCGAAAGCACCTAGATTGGTCGAATAGCCAGTATCTGAGGTGTAAACCAGCGAACCGCCGCCAGCCTCTTCAAGCCTGATCGCGGAGCTTTCCGCGGTATGCGGGGTCGAGAACGATTTCGCTTTTAGACCGTCAAATATCTCAAACGGCCTTCCAGGCTCTATTTCAACAACTTCCAACGGAAAAGGCTGCTCCAATAGTCCGTAGTCGTTCACCAGATCGAATCCGTTTACCAGCCCCTTTATCCCCGGCGGGCCGAAGATATACATCGGCTTGATCCGGTTTTGGGTTTCGGGCGCGTACTTTGTTCCGAAAAGCAACGGCGCGAGCCCGCCGCAATGATCAAGGTGAAAATGCGAGATCCAGATCGCGTCAAGGTTGGCCCAATCGCACCCCTCCTGTGCCATTCGATGAATGGATGACGCCGAACAATCAAGGAGTATCGTGCCGCCGCCCGCCGCCACCCAGTATGCCGAACTGCTTCGTTTGGGATGCGGGACCGATGAGCCGGAACCGAGTACCAATAGGTCCATGAAATAATTCTATCAGGATGGATTAGATAAGTGGGCATGATGTAGCTGTCGTATCTTCCCAACTGGTCCGTCAGGTCCGATCTCGCCATATCCTGAACATCCTGTGCATCCTGTTTTAATTGTCTTGTGCTAAATTCAATGAAATGAGCACGGTAGATATTCTCGCCATTTTCGCCCACCCCGACGATCTCGAACTGAACGTCGGCGGGACGATGCTGAAAATGAAGAGCCTCGGCTATCGAACAGGCGCCTTAGACGTGACACGAGGTGAAATGGGCACGCGGGGTACTGTCGAAGGAAGAGCGATCGAGGCTGAAGAAGCTGCAAAGATACTGAAGCTGGACATAAGGGAGAATCTGGGCCTGGCGGACGGACACGTTTTCGTCGATGACGGATCGCGTTCTAAGTTTGTCCGTGTGTTGAGGCGACTGAAACCGAAAGTCATCCTTACGCACCAACTCGACGATCCACATCCGGATCACGACCACATCGCGCACTTAGTGCGAGAATCCGCCCGGCTCGCCAGCATGAGAAACTATGACCCGGAGACCGGAGACGAAAAGATCCCGGTTCCGAAGACCGCACATACGATCTTTTCGCGCCATGTTATCCCTTCTTTCATCGTTGACATTTCTGAATATCTTGAAGGAAGGATGGCGGCGATCCGCGCTCATAAGTCGCAGTTTCACGACCCGGACTCGACCGAACCTGAAACGCGACTTACGGATAAAAACTTTATAACTGGCATAGAAAACCGTGCGCGCTATTTTGGTTCGCTGATCGGGGTCGAGGCGGGCGAACCGTTTTATGTGCGTGAGGTCTTGAACATTGGTGACCCGATCGAGCTGCTTTCACGTCCGATGAATCTTTACTCATGATCGAACTGACCCCCGAAGAGATCGAGCTGCAGAAGAAACGGCGCGTATTGGAACGCCTTAAGGACAAGCTCGCCGACCGCGAAGAAGAAATGGCCGATCTGCGGGCAGAGCTTGAGCAGTTTGAGGCCAGGTACTCGATGGACGTCGCGCGGCTTTATGCCGAGTTTGACGAAATAGAGGCCGAGATCGCAGAAGAAGAATTAAAGCTCGTCCCTGACGACGAAGAGATAAAAAAGCGAGTTGAGGAACTCAGGCGGCGTGCAGAAGAATCGGCAGCGCGCGCCGATGCCGCTCAGGAAACCGAAGAATACATTCCGACGCCCGAAGCAAAAAAGGCTTACCACAACCTTGCTCGGGCAATTCACCCGGACCTTGCGTTGGACGAGGTCGAAAAGGAACGCCGGCACGGCCTGATGGCTGAATTGAATCAAGCATATTCGTCCGGCGACCAGCAAAAGCTGGACAAGATGATCGCCGATCTGCGTCACAGTCCGGAAACCGTCAAAGGTGACTCTGTCGGCGACGAACTCGTCCGCGTCATCCGCCAGATATATCAGGTCAACAAGCGATTTCGCGAGCTCGATCTCGAACAGGCGTCTGCCGAAGGCTCAGAACTTTACGATCTTAGGATGAAGGTGAAAGCCGAAATGGCGGAGGGCCGAGACCTGTTAAAACAAATGGCCGAACGGACAAAAACGCACATCGTAAAAGCGGCCAGAAGATTGGAAAATCTGCGGAGCGTAAACGCGGCTCAGGAAGAATATGTAAAGGAAAGGTTTGGAATGGATATCGAAGAGTTTCGTTGAGCTATAAGGACTGAGCGGCCGCAGACGCGGACGACCAGGCCCACTGGAAATTGTATCCGCCAAGCCATCCGGTCACATCGACCACCTCCCCAATAAAATAGAGCCCGGGCACTTTTTTTGCTTGAAGTGTTTTTGACGATAATTCGTCGGTCGATACTCCGCCGAGTGTCACCTCCGCTTTGTCATAACCTTCTGTGTCGCGAAACCGGACCTGCCAATTATCTAGTTTTTCGGCGGCGATCTCGATCTCCTTTTCGCTCATCTGGAAAAGCGCTTTTGCGGAACCATCTGCGTTGAATAATCTTTCCGCCGCCTTTGCGGGAAGGTATTCGGCCAGAAGATTATCCAGCCGCTTTCGGTCATTTCGATGCCGGTCAAATAATTCGCGAGCGTCCGTTTCGGGCAGAAGGTCTATGCTCACCGGTGAATCAGGGTCCCAATAATTTGATGCCTGCAGGATCGCGGGACCGGAAATGCCGCGATGGGTAAAAAGTATGTTCTCTCGAAAATTCTTTCCTCCGGCCTTCACAATCGCATCGATAGAAATGCCTGCAAGTTCGCGAAACCCTTATCCCGAAAGCACAAGCGGCACAAGCGACGGCCGCGTTCGAACGACTTCCAAACCGAACTGCGACGCGATGCGATAGCCGATATCGGTCGCGCCGATCTTTGGGAAGGACGATCCCCCGGTCGCAATGATCAGTTGCGGTGATTCAAACCGTCCTTGATCGGTTGCGACGATAAAGTTTTGTCCTCGCTCGACCTTTGACACCGAACATGATGTTCGAATCTCTACCTTCGCAGCGCGGCATTCCGCAAGCAGCATCTCGACGATCTGACGAGAACTTTCACGGCAAAATAGCTGACCCATCTTTTTCTCGTAAAAAGCGATCTTGTGTTTTCTTACGAGATCGATGAAGTCCTGCGGTGTATAGCGTGCGAGAGCTGACTTACAGAAATGCGGATTTTGTGAGACGAAGTTTTCGGCAGTGACATTAAGGTTTGTGAAATTGCAGCGGCCGCCTCCTGATATTATTATCTTGCGTCCGACCTGAGCGTTACGCTCGATCACCAAAACTCGTCGGCCGAGTTTTCCTGCCTCTATTGCACAGAAAAGCCCGGCCGCACCGCCGCCGATAATAATGGCATCGTAATGCATCTAAGCGAGGTAGCGTTCGTTGAGTATCGCCAAGTGATGCCTGATATGCCCGGCCATTATGTATGCAAGGGCGCGAACGGAGATCGGAGATCCGCTTGCCGTTCCCATTCGCTTCCATCCAGCGTCGTCGATGACACGAAACATCCTGAGGTTTGCCGACCGCGACTCGAGCAGTTCAGAGCACAGATCGTCAAAACTCCGCTCGTTCGCGTGTGAGTTTTCAATGTAGCCGTCCTGCTCAAATCCTTCGATCGGAGTTTCGTCACCGCGTGAGATTCGGAGCGCACGATAAGCAAATATCCTTTCGCCGTCGATCAGATGGCTCAACACCTCTTTGATCGTCCATTTGCCTTCGGCATATCTGTAAGCTCCGCGCTCTTCATCCATCGAGCCAAAGATCCGGCGAAGCTCATCCGCCTGTAGCTTCAATACAGAGATGATGTCCGCTTCACTGACAAGTGAGACGTATTTCTCGTAGTAAGGGTTATATTCCGAAGGATCGGGCCTTTCGATGGTCGTCGTTTTCATTCCTGTTTGCATAGCGTAATATTACCAGAACATCGATGATGAGATTAAAGTACATTTTGCGGACGGGATCGCTTGCCATAGCTGTTTTGATGTTGGCGGGCTACGCGCGGTCACAGGGCGGCAAGGCCGAACCGAAGCGAATCGAGATCTTTCCCGGGAAACAAAGTGCGGTACTTACCGGAAGCCTGCGGACGGCGCAGGAAATGGACTTTGTTTTTGCGGCGAGGAAAGGACAAAAGGTGACGATCAAGAATTCGGGCCATACGAGATTTGATGTCAGGGTCTTCGTTCCTGAATCGGGATTTGATACCGAATTTGACAGTTCCCAGTCGTTCGGATTCGTGATAGAGACAGACGGCGATCACCTTCTATTTGTAAGACGAAAGGCCGGCCCGGGTCCGAGAAACGCAAGATTCAATATTTCGATCACGATCAAATAGAGGCCGGAAATTCGACCTTGCAATTCTTTACAAGCATTCATTGGTTTTTAGGCCATAATTCAAACAAAATTACTAAATTCAAGGAGACGAATAGAATGAGACGTATAGCCATGGTCGCTCTGATCGCCGTCGTTGCGATCGGTGCGGCGGTCAAATTTACGACCTACGCCGATGCCGGTGTTACCCCGACGATACCTGTCGATGAAAAGGCGATGAAACAGGTCGAAGCGGGAACCTATAACTTCGACAAAGCTCACAGCTTCATCGGTTTTAAGGTCAAGCATATGGGCCTGATCGAAGTGCCCGGGTTCTTTCGCGATTTCGTCGGCAAGGTGGAATATGATGCGGCGGACATAACCAAATCTAAGGTGGAGTTCACGGCAAAGGTGACCAGTGTGGATACCGGTGTCACGGGCCGAGACAACCACCTGAGGACAAAGGATTTCTTCGAAGTTGAAACTTACCCGGAAATGAAATTCGTCAGCACCAGCGTAATAAAAAAGGGTAAGGGGTTGATATTGAACGGCGACCTGACAATGAAGGGCGTGACGAAACCGGTTTCGATACCGTTCGAAATAACCGGATGGGCTCCCGGAAACGAACGAAGCGCATCGAAGATGGGCATCGCCGGTGAAACCACGATCAACCGTCGTGACTTTGGCGTAAATTACGGAAGTAATATGCCGAATGGCATTCCCGTAATAGCAGACCAGATCAAGGTCGTACTTCAGATCGAGGCTGCAAAGGCGCGACCGGCCGCACCTGCAACTGAATAATTCTCATCTTAATTCAGATTAAAAAAGAGGCGGTCGACCGCCTTTTTTTTATACTTCGTCCAAAACA
This sequence comes from uncultured Chloracidobacterium sp., assembly GCA_964436265.1. Lineage (GTDB taxonomy): Bacteria > Acidobacteriota > Blastocatellia > Pyrinomonadales > Pyrinomonadaceae > OLB17. The sequence continues at coordinate 5,235 of CAYTDJ010000221.1, forward strand.
TGGGCAGAGATCA
>CAYTDJ010000222.1:0-5213 GCA_964436265.1 uncultured Chloracidobacterium sp.
CAGCAGTACGTGAGAGAAGTTCGATGTTGAAAAAAGCACCGGTATGTTTCGCCCGCCTGCTGCCTCTTTCATCTTCGAGGCCAAGACCTCAATAGATCCATCATCTAGTCCCCGAAAAGGCTCGTCCAGGACCAATGGCCGTGTCGAAGTTGCAATGGCAGTAATAAGTCGGTTAGATCTATCGATTGTCGACTCCGGCTTTCCGCCCAGGCGACGGCCAAATATGGTCATTCCCGGATCAGTGACGTACTCGACGTCGTCGAACGCCCGGATCAATTGTCCTTTTCCTGAACCATTAGGCCCGAAAACTGCAAATACCTCGCCATCGGCTGCTTCGAACGAAACATCTCGGTAGGACCATCGATTTCCAACACGTTTTGACGCATTTTCGAGCTTTAAGGGCATATTTTTCTCGATCACGGGAACCTTGGGCGAGAATTAGCGTGCAAATAAAAGTATGCTGTTGTCATCAATTTTAGGCAAGTATAGACTGAAACTACGATGGCAAAGGAAAAGCGCAGTTTGAGGCGAACAATTGCACATGCCGCCGGGTGGCAAGTGGCAAAACGCGCGGCTAAGATGGTGCCCTTCGGCGGAACGGCTGTTGCGATCGTGTTGGTAGGAAGCGACATAAAGAACAAGGGACTCATAAAGGGGGTGCTAAATTCTGGGTTGGACGCCATACCTGTACTCGGATTGTTAAAGAACGGAGTCGAGCTGGTGCGTCGGAAAGATTTCATAGCCGATAAAAAGGAGAAGAACAATGGATCGAAGAGTTCATAGGTTTGCAGCAGGTGTGTTTTCAGTTGCTGCACTTTCTTTCCTTATCTACGTAGCTTCTGCCGAGGGACAGACAAACAAACGAAGACCGGCCGTGAAGCCCACACCGACTCCCACGCCAAAGGCAACGGAGCCGGCTGTCATAAGCCGTGCGGATGAATATCCGACAGTCGTCATCGAACCGCCAGCCGTTGATCGTAACGATCCAAACTCCAGACTTCTGGATTCGGAAAATGTCGAAAAGATCGCAGAATTGCGCGAACGCCTTGCTCGGCTTGAGCAAAGTAACAGAAAAGATCCTGACGAAAAGGCAAAGCGGCTCGCGCTTAATCTGGATATTTTGACCAAGTCTGAACAGAGATCGGACAGCTTAAGGAAACAGCTTTTCGAAATGATCGAAAAAGAGAATTCGATCAGGTCGCGGATCGACCAGATCGACATTGACATGAGGCCCGAGGCAATCGAACGCCAGCTTTCGTCGGTAGGTTCATTGCGCCCTGAAGAACTTCGTGCTCAACGTCGCCGGTCATTAGAACTGGAAAAGACAAACCTTCAATCACTTCTTACCGAGGTTCAGAAAAACAGGGCAAACATTGATCTTAATCTCCAGCGTTCAGACGCCCTCGTAGAAAGACTCCGCATAAAATTTGAGAAAGACATCGACACCGCGTTAAGTGATGAACCGATAGACAAACCCTAAGGCCTCAGAATTCTCAAGTCTCTATTGCAAGAAACCTGTTACTGGTTCGTTCCTTCCAATGTAAGGAATTCTTGCGCTCGCCCCGATTTCGATTCTTGGGAGTATAAAATGAGAAAGTTTTATATTAGTTTCACCGCGTTACTGGCTCTTCTTGCGTTTGGGTCGTTGTCCCAGACATTTGCCCAAGGTGTTATTGTTCCCATCGTATGTGACGTTCGGCCGTGTAGGCCGCCGCGTCCTCCTATCCCGCGTCCGATCCCGCTGCCAAATGTATTGCCGGTCAAATCGATCAAGCTGGATACGAAGATCGAGGGACAGGTCGCGACCACGCACGTGGAGCAGGTGTTCCGAAACGATACCCCTTACACCCTCGAGGGCACCTATTTCTTCCCGATCCCCGAAACGGCTTCGATCGTCGAATTCTCGATATGGGAAAACGGCAAGAAGCTTGTCGGCGAAGTTCGGACTCGAGAAGAAGCACGAAGGATATACGATGAGATCGTTCGTCGGCAACGCGATCCCGGATTACTTGAATATGCCGGGAAAGATCTTTTTCAGGCTTCAATATTCCCAATTCCGGGAAATTCGGATAAGAAACTCGAACTCACATATTCACAGATCCTTAAAGCAGAATCGGGAACTGTCGGGTATAAATATCCGCTAGGAACTGGCCGGAATTTATGGCGTCAGCCGTGGATACAAAACGAAGGGGTTCGAACCGCTCTACCGCCTCAAAAATTTGGTACCGTGTCGGGCCGAGTAGAGATTGTCGGCAAACAAGCTTTGCGAAACATTTACTCGCCATCCCACAAGATAGACGTTTCGAACAAAGGTGAGCGAAACGCGATCGTCTCATTCGAAACTACCGACAACGACTCGGATTTTCAGCTATTTTATGGCCTCTCGAACGACGATTTCGGTATGACCCTGCTTACTCACCGCGAACCCGGCAAGGACGGATACTTTCTGCTTCTAATGAGTCCACGCGATGACGTCTCAGAACGTGAATTGGTGAACAAAGACATAGTTTTCGTTCTCGACACAAGCGGTTCAATGGCCGATGAAGGGAAAATGGAAAAGGCCCGGAATGCTCTGCTGTTCGGCGTGCGATCCCTAAGAGACGGCGACCGATTCAATATCATAAACTTTGCCGGCGAAGAACACCTTATGGAACGCGGACTTATCGCCGCGGACGCGAGCGGGAAGCGAAAAGGCGAAGAATTTGTTAAGAATCTGCGACCGACCGGCGGGACGAATATCAACGATTCGTTGATAGCGTCGCTCAAGCAGTTCTCGAAGAGTGATCGTCCAAAGATGTTGGTTTTCATGACCGACGGTAATCCCACAGTTGGGGTTACTGATGCCGAGAAGATCGTTGCCAACTTAAAGACTGCGAAAAACAAAGAGATCGACGTGCGAATATTCCCGTTCGGTTTTGGTTATGACGTAAACACCGCATTGCTCGATAGGATCGGTACGGAAAATTCGGGTATCTCGGACTATGTGCAGCCTAAAGAAGATCTGGAGGTGAAGGTTTCAAACTTCTTTGCAAGAGTAAGCTCACCAGTGCTTTCTGATATAGAACTCGATCTCGGCGGGCTTCAGGCAGATTTTGTTTACCCGAGAAAGATCACCGATCTTTTCAAGGGTATGCAGATAGCCATGATCGGCCGGTACAAGAACACATCTGACCTGCGGAATATCACGATCGCGTTGAGCGGGAAGACGGGTAAGGAACCACGTAGTTTCAGCTTCAGCGGCCTCGATTTTCCCGAACGCGAAAACGATAACGAATTTCTCCCGCGACTCTGGGCAAGCCGTCGAGTCGGCTGGTTGATCGAAGAGATCCGAAGAAATGGCGAGACGAAAGAGCTTCGCGATGAGGTGACCGATCTCGGCACGCGTTACGGCATTGTCACGCCCTACACTTCTTATCTTGCCACCGACGGTTCTCTTGCAAATGCACCGCGCGATTCAGAACGGCAGATCAGCTTGATGCGGTCGGCTCCGGCAAAGGTGCGGGCGGACAGCGGAGCGGGGGCAGTTCAAATGAGCGTTCAGCAAAACGCGATGAAAGAGAACTATTCGATCGCCGAAGACAAAAAGAAGGACAGAAACGAGCGGATCCTAGTCGATAATTCGTCCAGCAATCAGTTCGTTGGTACTAAAAATTTCTTCAATCAATCGAACGTGTGGGTTGACTCGGATTTCAAAAACGAATCGAAACTGCCGGAGATCGTCGTGAAATTCGGCAGCGACGAATATTTTGCGCTCGTTGCTAAAGAACCTGAACTCGGGCAATATTTCGCTCTCGGAGAGGAGGTTGTCGTCGTACTGAAAGGCCGTGTTTACAGAGTGACAAAGTAATACACAGCTCACGTTTATTGGTCTTCCGTATTAAAGGAGGTGATTTATGACGAGAAACGGTTTATCCTTTTCGTTATAGATCGCCTCCGTTTTTAGCATTATGGCAACAAGGCTCAATTGTACATTCGTTTCGGCATTCCTTGTCCTGATCTCGGCTACCTTGACCATCGCACAGTCCGGCTGGTTCAAACTTCCCCCTCCTGGTACTGGTGACCTCGTCGCCGTCTACTTCACATCGGCGGAACAGGGTTGGATAGCCGGGGACAACGGGTTTCTTGCATCAACTACGAATGGCGGCAAGACTTGGACGCCATACAAACTCAGCGCGACCGAGGACATAAACGAGATCTATTTTCGAAATGATACGAACGGATATCTTGTAGCCGGAAGAAAGATGTTCGCAACGAACGACGGCGGGAAAACCTGGAACGAAACCCGGATCTACCGACAGGGTGAGTTTAATAACCTGTCTCCCGAATTTCTAAGCATTCGTTTCGCGGACAAGAAACGCGGGATAGCTATTGGTTCGCTATTGCGAAAGGTGAAGAACGAGGATGTCGTTGTTGACTCCTTGGTGATGCGGACCGACGACGGTGGCGAAAACTGGACGCGTATTCAAATGCCGACGAAAACTGAGCTTTTCCATCTGGATTTCAATGGCAGTTCGCACGCCTGGATCGTCGGTGACGGCGGGGTCATTCTTGCATCAACGGATAGTGGGCGAACGTGGGTCAAGCAGTCCTCCGGAACCACGAACGCACTCTACAATGTCGATTTTCGCGATGACAACGAAGGATACGCGGTAGGCGAAAAGGGAACCATCCTTCGAACCGAAAATGGCGGGGCGACATGGACCCGAGTGTTGACTAATTTCACCGAGACCTTCATGAGAGTCGATTTTGCGGACGATAAGAACGGATGGATCGTCGGCTATCGCGGCTCTATCCTTCGTTCTTCTGACAAGGGCCGAACCTGGATCAAACAAGAAAGCGGCACGACAAACCATCTTTACGGACTGTTCATGTTCAAACGTTACGGATATGCAGTCGGAGCTAGGGGAATGGTAATCGCTTATCAGCGATAAAATAGATTCAACCTGTGCAAATCATTGTTTCGGACTTAACATCTCGGAAAAGGTGTGCTAATTTTTATCAACTTTTCTTTCAACAATCCTGAATCTCATCAAGGCTGGTTATACAATTTTAGACTCTCGGAGGAGCAAAGATGTTTACCCAACGGCTGTTTTCAACGATTTCTATGCTGGTCGTTACTGCTGTCCTAGCAGTTTCGGCCCTTGGTCAAGGTACTACTTCACGCATTACCGGTACTGTTACCGATAATAACGGAGCCATAGTTCCCGGAGCGA
>CAYTDJ010000223.1:0-5177 GCA_964436265.1 uncultured Chloracidobacterium sp.
TTGTCGATCAATGCACGAAACGCGGTGAGTAGTTTATTGATGTCTTCAAAATGGAGGCCGGTCGTCGGTTCATCGAAAATGAAGAGCGTCTTTGAATTAGAGGTTTGAGCCAAATGGGATGCGAGTTTCACGCGCTGGGCTTCTCCGCCGCTAAGCGTCGTTGCAGACTGTCCGAGGCGCAAGTAGCCCAAACCGACGGCTTCCAGGACCTTCAACTTGTTTACGATCTTTTTCGCTTCCTTAAAGAAAAGTATCGCTTCGCGGACTGTAAGTTCCAGAGCCTCCGCGATGTTCTTTCCTTTGTATCTTATGTTCAGCACCTCTTCGCGAAAGCGAGTGCCGCGGCAGTCTTCACAGGTCAGTTCGACGTCAGCAAGGAACTGCATTTCAACGATAACGGTACCGCTGCCCTGACATGTTTCGCAGCGTCCGCCCGGGACGTTGAATGAAAAATGCGATGAACCGAATCCTTTGGTTTTGGCAGATTGGGTGGCGGCAAATACCTCACGGATGGCATCGTATGCCTTAATGTAGGTTACGGGGTTGGACCGCGGCGTACGGCCGATCGGCGATTGGTCAACTAGAACTATATCGTCGATATGCTCACGGCCAGTTATCTCTTTGAAAAGGCCAACGTGCGAATTCCATTCGCCCCGCTGTTTTTTCAAACCGGCATAAAGGACATCATGGACAAGCGTCGATTTACCCGAACCTGAAACACCGGTGATACAGACGAGCATCTCAAGCGGGATCTCGACCGACACGTTTTGCAGGTTATGCTCACGTGCGCCTGTGATCCTGATCTTTTCCTTTCCGGGCTTCCGTCTCTTTTGCGGTATTTTTATTTCGGCCTCGCCGCGTAAATACTTTGCAGTAAGAGAAGTCTTGTCCTTCAAAAGCGAGTTGAATGTTCCTTCGAAAACGACGTCGCCGCCGAGTTCGCCAGCGAACGGGCCGATGTCGATAATGTGGTCTGCCGCGCGCATTGTGTCTTCATCGTGCTCGACGACAAGTAGGGTATTACCAATATCGCGAAGGTTCTCGAGGATCTTTACCAGCCGGGCATTGTCCCGCGGATGGAGGCCGATACTCGGTTCGTCGAGAACGTAAAGCGTTCCTACAAGTAGAGAACCTAAATTTGTCGCGAGCTGTATACGCTGTGCCTCTCCGCCGGAAAGTGTCGCCGCAAGACGGCTGAGCGTAAGATAATCGAGCCCGACATCGACCAGGAATTTCAAACGTCGGCGAATTTCAAGCAGAAGCTTTTCCGCGATCTTTTCGCGTTCCGGGTTTAGGGTAAGCGACTCAAAGAACTCATACGCGTCGTCGATCGAAAGATCCAGGATCTCGGGTAACGACCTTCCGCCGACCTTTACATCTCTCGCCTCTTGTCTAAGACGCGATCCCTCGCAATCGGGACATTTCGTATAGCCGCGATACTTTGCAAGAAATACACGAACGTGAAGCTTGTACTTCTTTGTTTCGAGCCACTTGAAAAAGCCCTTTATCCCGCGCCAGCCTTCGTCCCCGTAAACGATGCAGTTCTGTTGAAAATCAGGCAGGTCCGCATACGGGACGTTGATATTGATATTCGCTGAAGCGGCGTACTTCAATAACTCCTTTTGTGCCCAGGCGTGCTGGGGCCGTGTAAACGGTTCGATCGCTCCGTCCTTGATCGACAGTAGAGGATTGGGAATAACCAGATCGTAATCGACGCCGATGGTGTTGCCAAATCCCTGACAAGTCGGGCACGCGCCGTAAGGAGAATTAAAGCTGAAAAGCTGAGGTTCGGGTTCCTCATACGGTGTGCCATCGTATTTGCAGACGTACCGATCCGAAAATTTGAGGGATACCTGTTCTTCACCGCCAACTTGTTCGATGATCGCTGCGTGTCCTTCGCGGAAGCAGGTTTCGAGCGAATCGACAAGTCGCTGGCGGATGTCCGGGTCAGCCTTCAGGCGGTCAATAAGGACAAAAGTGTCGTTGAAATCAGAGAATTTGTAATCTTCCGGACGCGACAATTCGATCAGTTCGCCGTCTCTATATAGGCGTGAAAAGCCCTGCTGCAGCAGCGAAATCAGATAGGCAGAAACTGAAAGGTCGGTCGGTGCCGGCTTCTTCTTTACTTTGCTGGTCGATCTATTTCGTTTCGTTGAACTTTCTTCCAGTATTGGAAATAGCACGTAAAACCTGGCGCCGGAGTCTAAAGTCGACAGTATCTCGTCGGCTGCGGACTCAGGCGAGTCTTTTTTAACTTCACGGCCGCAGACATGACAGAAAGTTTGTCCCGCTCGTGCGTAGAGAAGCCGCAGGTAGTCGTAGATCTCGGTCTGGGTTGCAACAGTCGAGCGTGGATTCTTGGTCGCGTTTTTTTGCCTGATCGCAATAGCCGGAGCGATACCCGTGATCTCATCGACATCCGGTTTATCCATTCGTTCCAGGAACTGTCGGGCGTACGCCGAAAGCGATTCGACATATCGGCGCTGTCCCTCGGCATAGATCGTATCGAAAGCAAGCGAAGATTTACCCGAGCCCGAAACACCGGTAACAACTGTAAGCTTGTTGTGCGGCAGCGAAACAGAGATATTCTTGAGGTTGTGGACGCGGGCACGGAGGACCTCGATCGCTTGTTCTTTCTTACGTGCAGGCTGCATAGCGCAAAAACCGGGCTATTGGACAAAACTTGATTTTAGCACCTAGCGGTCCGCTCTCAAAGACGGAATAAAGTGACCTGCGTGCAAGCATATTCAAACTATGAAATCTGTAATGATGATCGTTCTAGGTTTCGTTGGTCTGGCCGGTATCGTGTTTGGGATATCGAAACTTAGTGGCTCAAGTGAATCCTGCCCGTTAAAAGGTTCGGCGGCTGAAACGCCGGGTTCAATGCAAGGCAAAGCCCGTGTACCGGTCCTTGTCGAACTCTATACTTCCGAAGGCTGTTCGAGTTGTCCTCCAGCCGACCGCGAATTGACTTTTCTGCAGGAACAACAGCCGGTTCTCGGTGCCGAAGTGATCTCGCTCGCATTCCACGTTGATTATTGGGACCAACTAGGGTGGAAAGACGCATTTTCTTCCGCGGAATTCAGCGAACGACAGAGAAGTTATGCAGTTGCGAAAAGGCTTAAATCAAGTTATACACCTCAAATGATAGTAGATGGGGTCGCCGAATTTGTCGGCAGCAATGCTCGACAGGCAAACGATGCTATCTCGAAAGCGGCCGCAGAAGAGAAAGGAAGGATCGATATCAGGAAGTCTGGCGAGACGCTTGATATCATGGTTGACGGCCTCCCCAAGCATTCAAAAGCCGTGGTATATTTGGCGGCGGCCGAAGATGGCCTCGTCACAAAGGTGAAAGCCGGAGAAAACTCGGGTGAGACTCTTGTGCACACTTCGGTCGTTCGGCGACTTCAAACGGTGGGCACGATCGGTGACGACGCGGCCGATCTCAGGCTCACTGTACACATTCCTGACGATCCTGTATGGAATAAAAGTCGGCTGAAATTCGTTGTGTTTGTTCAGGAAGAAGACACTAAAAGGGTGATCGCGCTTGGCAGAATGAACGCCGCAAAATAGCTACCAACGCACGTCATAACCGCTAAAGTTTTCCCGCCACGGTTCGCTGTCGTCCTTCACCAGAAAGGGAATGACACCGTCGAACTCGATCACCGTTTCGGCCGTTCGACGAATACGGTAGTTGTAGCCACGCGGAGTCGCGATGGTAAGTGAAATGAACTCATCAGTCTTGCGTGAAACGACGGCGACGCGCCAGTCCTTCTTCGAGCGCACAAGCAGACGGCCGCCAAGCGGGAATTCGCCGAGCGTCAATCGTGTTTCGGTAGATTCCAAGATTTGCGAAATGACTTGTACTGATCCTCCGGAAGCTGGATGAGATACGGGCTCTTTGTCGGGTCGAGCCAGGCGGCGACGCGTTCCATATCTTCTCTTGCCATTGCCGTGCAGCCGCTTGTAGGGGTGTTCGCGTCCTTCCAGATGTGCAAAAAGATGCACGATCCGTTTCCCTTAACTACGGGATAAGAGTTGTAAGCTACGAAAACGCCGAGATCATATTCAGGGATGATCGACGCCATCTTCTCCGAACTCTTCCAGTCGAAAATGCCCACCTGCAGACGCCCGACGACCTTGTTGTAGTGGTGCGAATTTACATCGTCGACGCACTCGATCTGATCCTCGAGTCGTAGGTACGAGAGTTTCGAAGTTACAGTTTCCGCCTTTCCGAAGGCAAATGTGAGCGGAAACATTCCGGCAGGCGATCTTCCGTCGCCCTCCTTTTTAAACTCATTGGCGGTTTCGGGTGCCGAGTCTTGTGCCCATGCAATTCCGGACCTGCCGACCACGATCTCGAATTCTTTACCGACCGGCTTCCAAGTAGACCTGGCATCTCTGCGTTCATAAAGCTGTGCTTCACCCTTGGTGTCTGTCCAGTTGTCTGTAGTAACAACAATTGCTTGAAGTGATTCGGAGAATGGGATCTTCACGGGTGCCGGCTCCGGTTTCTTGATCTGAGCGGATATGGCAGTGGTCAGCAATAGCAAAAGACAGAAAGCCTTCATAGAAAAGTAGATTTAACACGAAAGATCAGTTATCACAATCCTTTTTCGGAACAAGTGATAACTGACAAGTGAAGAGTGGCAGTTGACTTCAGTCTTCAAAGACGGACTCGGATGATCTGTTTTTGCTTACGGCGTAAACCCGAAGCCCGATGGAGATCATGACGATCGAGACTACCATCCAGACAAGTACCCAAACGAAGCCCGGGATGCCGGTCGCTGCGGCCATGTTTGCAGCGTCAGAATGCATTGTGGTCGTCGCCGAGATGAAGAATACATTTAGTAGATCGAATACGGCGTTAAGCAAACACTGAACGGCGACAAACGCGAGGGCGAAATTTGCCCACTTCAGGCTTGCGAACTTTGCGATCGCAGCAAGAGCGGCCGCGAGAAACGCTCCGGAGATAATGGTGAAAAACAAACCGCCGACAGTCGATGTAGCGAATAGGTTCCAGACCGGGGCAAGGAATCCGAAGATCACAGTCATCACCGCCACGAATCCTGCTGAAACGTAAAGCGCGATGCGGGACGAAAAACCGTAACGGATCCATGCGAGCAATCCGGCTCCAAAGACGGTGGTGCCGAGATAACCGGCACTTGATATCAGAA
>CAYTDJ010000224.1:0-5176 GCA_964436265.1 uncultured Chloracidobacterium sp.
CCTATGCGCTCGGATTCATCTACAACCGGAATATTTCGGCGACGATGACAAACGAAGCTCGATTCAACATCACCCGTTGGGGTTATGACGAAACGAAGTCGAACCCGGACGCGGATCTCGCTCTGCCAAGGATAGAGATCGAAGGCTTCTTTAGTGATAGATTGCGGTTTGGATTCCCCCGCGGACTTAATACGCCTGGCGTGATAGACGAGAAGCAGCTTGATTTCCGCGACATGCTGACAAAGGTATGGGGAAATCATGTCCTCAAATTCGGCGGCGAATACCGGCTTGACCTCAACAGCAACGGCGAGGTTGGAGGTGCGCGTCCGCTGTATTCTTTCCATCGCCTGTGGAACTTTGCTAACGGAACACCGATCTTTGAGGAAATATCGGCGACGCTCGACGGACAGCCGAAGGCGAATAACACAAAATTCAGAACCAGCGAACTTGCTTTCTTCGTTCAGGACGATTGGAAGTTTCGCCCTAACCTGACGCTTAATCTTGGACTGAGATGGACGTACATGTCGCCTATCACTGCTTCTGACGGTGTGATAGGAAACCTTGCGCTCGGACCGACGAACGGACTCGCCGGAGCCAGGATAGTAACGAACAAACAGCTTCACGGCCGTGACCTGAACAATTGGGGTCCGCAGCTTGGGTTTGCATGGAACCCGAAGATGTTTGACAACAAACTCGTCATTCGCGGCGGCGGCGGCATGGGCTATGACCGTCTTGCAAACGCATTGCTTGCAAATGCAAGACGCAATCCGCCAAACGGCGCGCTGTTCGGCATATGCTGCGGAACGGCGGGAACGCCCGGCGAAGATTGGGGTTCGCCTTTCGTCGGCGGCCTGATCACATTTGTCGGCAGCACAGATGGTACGATCTTCGGTTATCCGCGTAATCCGCTTCTTGGCGGCGGAACAAATCCAACGACCGGATTGCCGAATACCGGTGCGGTCGAGATCTACGGCGCTCCGCAGAATCTGGAAACACCGTACGTGATCCGCTACTCGCTTGAAGGACAGTACGAACTGCCGGGCAATATGGTGGCGACGCTTGGTTACTCGGGAAGCGCCGGACGTCATTTTGTTCGCATCCTTCCGCTGCACATCATGACGGAGACCAATCCGCGCATCAGTGCTGCTTACTTCGCAAGTTCAGACGTAAATACGAACTACAACGCGTTGCTTGCAAGGCTGCAGGGCAGGTTCATGAAGCAGTTCTCGTTCGACATGAACTATCGTTACGGCAAGAGCCTGGATACGTCGTCGTTTGAATCACCGTGTGCTTGTACCAACCAGAGTTTCCCCGTGGATCAAAAAGAGGAACGAGGACGTTCTGACTTTGACGTGAGGCACAGCTACGTTGCGTCAGGAACGTGGGACCTGCCGTTCTTCAAGGGTAATAGCTGGACGGACAAGATCGCGGGCGGCTGGCAGATCAGCGGTATCGCGACGTATCACACCGGTTTCCCGTGGACTCCGAAACTTTTCGGCTGCCTTAACGGAAACACGAGTACGAGCAACGGTTTCTGCGATCCGCGTCCGGTTGCACTCGCGGCCGGTTCGCCGGGGATCAACCCGGGCGATAATACGAATGAAAACTTCCTGCGTGCAGGCGGATTGTTCGGAGTTTCGGGTACGACGATCTTCAGCCCGGCGTTCAATTCATCGAATCCGTTTCAGAATAGGCCGATAATTGGCCGCAACACGCTGGCGGGACCGAGATACTTTTCGGTCGATATGTCGTTCGCGAAGCGGTTCGGACTAGGAAGCTGGGGTTTCCTTGGAGAGAATGCGAACGTTGATGTTAAGTTCAACTTCTTCAACCTTCTCAACAATCTGAACCTCGCTCCGTTCAACTCGAACACCGACCCGACACGTATTCAGTTGAATACATTCGGGGTTGCAACGAGCGGATTGTCCGGACGCGTTGGTGAATTTCAGATCCGCTTCAGCTTCTAACCTGCTTAATCGGGCCGCGCCGGAGCAATCCGGCGCGGTTTTTCTTTCCACCTAGGACTTGTCTAGTGGCGAATAATCCAGCAATGACCAAGTGCATTCAGATAGTCTTCCTTCTTTTAATTGTGATCAGCCACGCTGCGGTCGGAGCTGCGCAACGGAGCGGCCCGGCGGTCGAACGGCGAATTAGCCAGTTGATCGCTCGCATGACTCTGGCCGAAAAACTCGGCCAGCTGCAGCAGTTGGACGGCGAGGCGAACGGAAAATATAGGCCGGAACATCTCGAGATGGCGCGCAAAGGGCTGCTTGGCTCAACGTTGAACGTTCGCGGAGCGAAAATGACGAACGAGCTTCAGCGGGCCGCATTGGAATCGCGTCTTAAGATCCCGATCCTGCTTGGTTTTGACGTAATTCACGGCTATCGGACCATCTTTCCGGTACCGTTGGGCGAAGCCGCAAGTTTTGATCTCTCGCTGATGGAGCGGACCGCGGCGATAGCGGCCGCGGAGTCGCGTGCGGCAGGAGTCCATTGGACGTTTGCACCTATGGTGGATATCGCACGAGATCCGCGTTGGGGCCGCGTGATCGAAGGAGCGGGTGAGGATACTTTTTACGGCTCGCTTGTGGCGCAGGCTCGAGTCCGCGGGTTTCAGGGAACTGATTACAGCGCAAACGATCGAATTCTCGCGACCGCAAAGCACTGGGTCGGATACGGGGCCGCGCAGGCGGGCCGAGATTACGGCACGACGGATCTCTCCGAGCGAGCGCTTCGAGAGATCTATTTTCCGCCGTTCAAGGCCGCGTTGGATGCCGGGGTCGATTCGTTCATGACCTCATTTAATGACATAGATGGAGTGCCCGCGACGGCGAATCCATTTGTGCTAAAGAAAGTTCTGCGCGACGAGTGGAAATTTGACGGCCTTGTCGTGAGCGATTACACGGCCGTGATGGAGTTGATGTTTCACGGTCTTGCGAAAGACGAAGCCGACGCTGCACGGTATGCGCTTAATGCGGGAACCGATATGGAAATGGTCAGCCGTTTCTATAGCAAACACGGCGAGGAGCTACTGAAACAGCGCAAGGTCACGATGGCGACGATCGACAATGCGGTACGTCACGTGCTCCGCATCAAGTTTCGTCTTGGGTTGTTCGACAAACCGTTCGCTGACGAAAGCCGCGAACAGCGGGAAGTATTCAAACAGGCAAACCGCGGCACCGCAAAGCTTGCCGCCGAAAAGTCATTCGTATTGCTCAAGAATGAAAAGGAAACGCTTCCGATCAGCAAGAGTGTAGACGAGATCGCCGTTATCGGTGCACTCGCAGACAACAAAGCCGAGATGAACAGCACTTGGGCGGGCGACGGCCAGCCTAACGATCCGATCCCGCTCCTCGAAGCACTGAAGCAGAAGTTTCCGCGAACCAAGGTCCGCTACGAAGCAGGCTGTGATCCCGTGTGCGAAGACACCACCGGGTTTGCAAAGGCTGTCGATGCGGCAAAGAATTCAGATTTCACGATCCTCGTACTCGGCGAATCACAGGCGATGAGCGGAGAGGCGTCATCGCGGAGCAATATCGATCTGCCCGGCAGACAGCTTGAACTCGTAAAGGCGATCCACGCTACAGGTAAACCTTATGCCGTCGTTTTGATCACCGGACGGCCTCTGACGATCAACTGGCTTGCCGAGAATTCGCCGGCCGTTCTGTTAGCTTGGTTTCCCGGCACTATGGCGGGGCCGGCGATCGTTGATACGCTGTTCGGTGATTCAAACCCCGGCGGGAAATTGCCGATCACTTTCCCAAGATCCGTTGGTCAGATCCCGATCTTCTACAATCAGAAACGCACGGGACGGCCGTTTGACGCGAGTAATAAATACACCTCGAAATATCTCGACATCCCAAATACGCCGCTTTATCCGTTCGGCTACGGCTTGAGCTACACGCAGTTTCGATTGTCCGATCTGAAACTGGACAAAATGCAGATCCTGCCAAACGGGTCGGTAAAGGTCTCGGCCGAGGTCGAGAATATCGGGAAGCGCGTGGGCGATGAGGTAGTGCAGCTCTATATTTCCGATGTCGCCGCGAGTGTAACGAGGCCCGTGAAAGAGCTGCGAGGTTTCAAGCGAGTGACTCTTCGTCCCGGCGAGAAACAGAGGGTTGATTTTACTTTGTCGCCCAAGGAACTTCAGTTTTTGGATCGGACTTTCAAACCGGTCGTCGAACCGGGCGAATTCATCGTTTACGTAGGAACCAGCAGCGACAATGGGCTTCAGACAACTTTCGAGGTCGTTGACAAGATCGTGTCGCGGCCGGTAAGCAAGGCCGAAAATATTACTCCCGAACCTGCTCCGTCCGGAGCCGTGCCGACAGCGCAGGTGAGCGACGAGGACGAAGCGTTTCTCGACGACCTGCAGCGCAAGACGTTTCAGTTTTTTTGGGATCATTCAGACGCCAATACCGGATTAACCTTAGATCGTTCGCGAACTGACGGAACGCCGCCGCAGCCCGGCGAATCGCATTACAACGTCGCGACCATTGCCGCGACCGGATTTGCCCTTAGCGGATACTGTATCGCGGCCGACCGGGGCTGGGTCACAAGAGAGCAGGCAAAGACACGAGCGAGAAACACGCTCGATTTTTTTGCGAATCGGCAGGAACACAAGAACGGCTGGTTCTATCATTTTGTCGACAAGACGACCGGCGAACGCCGCTGGAACAGCGAGATCTCTTCGATCGACACTGCCCTACTTTTAGGCGGAGTGCTGACCGTTCAAAGCTGTTTCTCTGACGATTCTCAGATCGTTTCGCTCGCCGACAAGATCTACGACCGTGTCGATTTTCAGTGGATGCTCAACGGCGATCCGTACCTCTTGTCTCACGGCTGGCGGCCGGAAAGCGGATGGATATCGAACCGCTGGCATGATTACAGCGAGCAGATGATCTTGTACCTTTTAGCGATCGGGTCGCGGACACACCCGATCCCGGCTCGCTCTTGGTACGCATGGGAAAGGACGTGGTACGAGTACGGGGGATATCGTTACCTTGCGGCTGTCTCGCCGCTATTTATCCATCAGTTCTCGCACGCTTGGGTCGATTTTCGAGGACGCCGCGAACGTCGTCCGCCCTACACCGATTATTTCGACAATTCGGTTAGGGCTACCCGTGCGCAGCGTGACTTTTTTATCAACGTGCTAAGTAAGGAGTTTCCAAAATAC
>CAYTDJ010000225.1:0-5160 GCA_964436265.1 uncultured Chloracidobacterium sp.
CCCTTGAAGAGTTGTACAACAATGGCCCCCACGACGGAACACTCACATTTGAGATCGGCAACCCAAACCTAAGAGCCGAGGTCAGCGACGGCATCGACCTTTCGCTCCGCCAACAAAACAAGAGGCTGCGGGCAGAAGCAAATTTTTATTATTACAAGTTTCGCGATTTCGTATTTCTGGCACCGACCGGCGAAACAGACGAAGACAGCGGATTCTCTATCGCCGAATACCTTCAGGGCGACAGCAGATTCATGGGAACGGAATTGAGCGTTGATTACACGGCGACACACTGGCTAAATGTCCTGACCGGGCTTGATTACGTAAGTGCCGAACTTTCAGACGGGACACCGCTTCCGAGGATCGCCCCGCTTCGCGGACGATTTGGATTGGATCTTCACTACAAGAACCTGAGTGTCAAACCTGAAGTGATCGGCGTGGCTGATCAGAACAGGGTTTTTGTAAACGAAACCCGGACGCCTGGTTACGCGGTATTCAACATTACCGGCTCGTACGTGATATCGCAGCAGCACTTTGCGCATGTATTTTCCGTAAACGCATTTAATCTAACGGACAAGCTTTATTACAATCACAACTCGTTCATAAAGAACATTTCACCGGAGATCGGCCGCGGATTGCGACTAAGCTACACGGTCCGCTTCTTCTAAAGATCTCGAGCCGGGGAAGTGGGAACCTCCTGAAGATTCGTCTATAATTCGGATATCGACTATAAACAGATCTTCGGGAGGTTCTCGTTTTTATGGGTTCGGAAACTTTGGGGTTTGAAACTACAAACGGTGCGTCAACCGCGTATGCCTCGTTCCCCGACGCGGGAAATGGCAAGGCTGTGGTCGTGATACACGAATGGTGGGGTCTGAACGATCACGTCAAAGACATAGTGAATCGCTACGCAGCCGAAGGATTTGTCGCGATCGCGCCTGATCTATATCGCGGAACGATCGCAACGAACGCGGAAGATGCCTCGAAACTGATGCATGCTCTGCAGATCGATGACGGTCTGGACACAATACGCAACGCGATGTTCTCGGCTACGGAGAAATACGGGATCTCACATTTCGGCATTACCGGATATTGCATGGGGGGCACCTTTGCTCTTCGCGCGGCTTGTGAACTTGAAGGGATAAGCGCTGCTGTTCCGTTTTATGGAGACATCCCCGGCGACGATGTCCTGCAACAACTTAAGGTTCCGACGATCTTCGTTTCGGGAACTCGCGACCAATGGATCTCTCCGGAAAAGGTCGCTGGTCTGGAGGACGCCACGGAGCGATTTGAACTGCCGATTCAGTCATTGAAATATGACGCCGACCACGCTTTCTTTAACGATACGAGGCCGGAGGTATATGACGCGACGGCCGCCGCAGATGCTTGGGCAAAGGCCGTCGCTTTCTTCAACGCTAAGCTTTGACAACAAAAGGCCGAAGCGATAGCTACGGCCTTTCCTTTCTTTAATTCAAGCTAATCAAATTGAAACTCCATGAGGAGTTTCCGTTATTCCCGGAACGAATTTGGCGCGTTCGCGAACTCGACGTTTACGTTCCAGTTTTCGTACGTACATTGCGGCATCGGCTTCGTTAATAGCGGCTTCGAGATGTGATATGTCTGAGAAGTCGGTGAATCCCCACGATACGCCAATGTCGATAAGCTCACTGTTTTCATAAAGGCGAATTCCGGTCAACAACGACTCCAGTTTTGTCATTCGTGAGAGTGCCATGTCGGCGTCCATGCTTATCATGATGACAAAGAACTCATCGCCGCCCCATCGGTAAACCAAGTCTTCGGCCCTTATTAGATCGCGGATCGCCTTTGCGACAAGCCGAATTGCATGGTCCCCCGCATTGTGGCCAAATCGGTCGTTGATCGTCTTGAGGTCATCGATGTCGAAGAAACCGACACAGCCCGAGGTTTCCGTGTTTTCGTCGCCATGTTTCTTAACAAATCCGTAAAATGCGTGGCGTGTAAAGGCAGCGGTCAACGGGTCCGTGTGCACAAGTTGTTCCAGTCTGCGGTTTGCCTCTTCAAGACGTTCGTGTGCGGAACGTGCGTCGAGAAGGACTTTTTCAAGAAGTACGATCACCATTCCGAAACCCAAGGCAGTTTGCAGAACAAGATCGACAACTGAGTTGTAGGACAGGAAGTCGGTGTTGAATCGAATATAGATATTCGCGGTGTAGATGATCGAATAAAGTGCAAAATCGATCGCAAGCCCGGCAAGTGCAACGTGTAAAACCTTCCAACCAAAGCTGCGGATCGCGGATTTCCTTACGGCCCAAAATGATGCTCCGTATAATCCGGCCATTATCATTGAATGAATACTATAGACGTTGCTGAAGTCAGGCGTGACCATCGGGAGGACAATGGAAACTATCAGGAAAGGCGTGAACCATAGCTCATGTTTAGTCTTGACGTCCCAATTGCCTGCGAGGCTTCGACATCCTGCGAGTAAGAGAAATCCGAAGAGATATTCACCTAGGTAATAATAGGCAAGCAGCAATGACCCGAAATCTTCGTAGCTGAACGCCAGCCGAAGGCAAATAAGTGAAAACGAGAGACACGACCATGCGATCGTCCAATATTTAAGGGCGGTGAGGCGCAGTGAACGGCTCAATAACAGGCAAAGCACAGTTATTATGAAAACGCCGTTGAGCTGAATGATCAGGCCGACTTTTGAATCCATCTTAGATCGGGAGGGCTATAAAAATACTCGATCAAACGAAAGGTGAGATGGGAAACGGATGAGAGAACCGCGCTGATGATTATAATACTATCTGTTTAACAATGTCTATCATTATTTTAACAATGTTAGCAGTTCAATTGGGGTTGGCAGTGATGTTCGGGCACCGATGGCCCGACATTTGAGTGCTGCGACGGCGTTTGCCATCCGGGCACTATTTTCAAGGGATTCTCCGTTTACTAAGCCATAAAGCAAGCCTGCACGAAATGAATCACCCGCACCGGTGGTGTCTTTACATCCTCCGGGAACTTCAAATCCAGCAGTCTCAACAAACTCGCCATTACACCGGATGAGAGAACCTTCCTCGCCCAGTGTGATACCAACTACGGGCGATCCGTATTTTTCCTGCAAAGTGGTAAGCGCCGTGCGTTTGTCTTCGATCCCAAACATTCGACCGGGAAGGTCGGCAGATGTGATCATAATATCCATCAGCGGAAGAAGTTCTTCTACGCCGTCAAATGTATTGTCGAGATCGATCGAGGTGACTGTTTCATTCTGCCTGGCAGCTTTCGCCAGTTCGATCGATGCCCGGGTATCGTGAGGTGTCAGATGAAGGACCCCGGTCCGAGCCATCAGATCCAGAGGAATTTCGGTGGAACCGTAGGCAAGGTTCGCATCACGTTTCCAGATCACTGTTCGCTCACCGTTGCGGACATCAATAATAATGAAGGCGATCTGTGTCGAAGCCCCTTTGATCTGATCGGCATAAGTGATATTCACACCCTCGTCTTTGAGGCTCTGAATACCGAAGTCGCCAGCAGCGTCATCGCCGAATCGTCCGACATAACAAGTCTTAAGTCCTAGCCGCTGTAGTCCGACCATTGACGTTGCTATTTCGCCGCCGGCCGCCTGAATATAATCAGTCAATTCGATCTTAGAATTAAACGACGGATACTCGGGAACACGGATCAGAAAGTCCACCGCGTTAGTGCCAAATCCCACGACATCGAATTCACGCCCCGCCTGAATAGAAAATGGAAACTTCATTGATTTCGCCGCACAGTGCCGCCTGAAAAAAGTTAATATTAAATTTCACACCTGCCTTGCAAGTGATCGCCGGGACAAGTTAGATTTGTAAGCGTACGACGAGACCTTTATACCAGCGTCCCGCAAGAAAACAATTTATAGGATTATTGGAGCAAATAGAAAATGCCGACTGCGAATTGTCCTGAATGCGATGAAGAAGTTTATGTTGACGCCGATTCTGAACAAGGCGATACAGTTACGTGCGACGAATGCGGAGCAGGCCTAGTCGTTGTCGGTCTAGATCCAATAGAACTCGACCTCCGTGAGGTTTCAGAGGGCGAGGACGACTTTGACGACGCCGATTTCGATTCCTACGACTACGAAGACGACCGATTTTGAGCCCTATCAACTATTATCGCCGGCTTCTCAATTTTCGAGCACATAGCTGTGTCGATTCTGCCGGACGGTGAATCCCTTTTTCGATTCGATCTTCACCGATCTCCTGACTTCCGAGTCTTGTCTATCACTATTCGGATAGATCGCAATGGCATAAGAGGCCGTCAGTTCTTCAGCAAGTGAATTAAAGATCGCCTGAAAGTTGGATTGACTTGCAACGACACTGAGACCTCCTGTTCGTTCTGAAATGCCGCTCGCTTCCAAAGGAGTGATTACGCGCTTATTGTCCCGTTGGATGCGGGAATAAGACGGAAGCAATACCGAGTAGATCGAAGTTTCCGCTGCATTCGCACGTTCTATCACTGTTTGAGGCGAGACAACGTCACCAACCGGGAAGCCATCAGTAATAACGATCACAGCACGCCGGGGGAACTGTCTATTGATCGATCTTGGAGACTTCCGGACGATCTCCCTGATCGCCTGATCGACCGCGTCGTATGCGTGCGTCGAAAGGCCGTCCTGGTCACGTCTCAACTTCCCGAATGCCTGTTCAAGCCTCTCTTTACGGTTTGTAAACCCTTGAATGTTCTTAACTTCCATCGCGAAAGACATTACAGAGAATGTCGATTCGTAGTCAGCTAGCCTGTTAACAAAATCCTTCATCGCCTCGCGAAGACGCTGAAGCTCCATTTCGGTCATGCTTCCCGAAACATCCAACGCAAACACTATAGAAAGGGGCCGTCCGGATTCGTTCGTCTTTATCGGTTGAAAAAAGTCTATTGGCCGTTCCTTGCCGTCTTCTAATACCCGGAAATCATCGGCTGTTAAACCTCGGATCGGTTCTCCCTTAGCGTTTGTCACCGTAACCTCAAATGCGGCGAGTTTGGTCTCTATACGGATCTCACGCCCATCGTTTTGCCCATGAACGGCGGTGAGAAGACCAAAAAGCATCACGGCTAAAGTCTTTATTTGTGACCGGAAGAACTTCATGAATTCAAAGAGTGATCAGAGATCATTGGAGGATCCGACGTTTGTTCTGTCAGTTTGAC
>CAYTDJ010000226.1:0-5137 GCA_964436265.1 uncultured Chloracidobacterium sp.
GGAATATCGCCGAGTGTAGATGTGGGTGGTGACGGCAAACTCGAACTCATACGTATCCGTTATCGTGTCGAGATAATCGAACCGGATGATCTTGTTGAAATTATCTACGCCTTTGATGTAACGATAGGTCGCAAAGGGTTCGATCACGTGCCGAAAGCGAAACTTGTTCTCTTTCCCGTAGAAATTTCTGGCCAAAGCGACCGGGCGAATGTCGAATTCGAACTCGCCGTATTTGCGAATGACGTCGCGGCCTGTGACCTGACGCATGTCGTTGAATGAATTTGAATAATACGTGACCCGTGCGGCACCCGTCGCGGTGAAATTGAAATATTTCGTGTTGATCGGCAGCGACAATTGCGGATAGATGTCCAACCGCTGGCCGAGAACAGGCGATACGACCGGATCGTTGCCGGCCAATGCCCGGTAGGCGTTCACATCATCGACTTCCTCACGCCGGGAAACGCCTTCGACGCTTGCCTTGAAACCGAAATATAACGGTTCGAGAAACGAGATACGCGTCGGACGCTTTTCGAAATTAACGCTCGGCAGGTTGCGTGTCTTGATGCGTACATTCGGAATAGAGATCGTCTGCGAACGAGCGAGCAGGTTCAACGTGTAGCTGTTCCAGCTTTTGTTGACGAATGCCTGAGAGACTTCGATCGGCGAAATGATCTGCTGAACGCCATCGAGAAACTGCTGGCGAAAAGCAAGGTTAGAGGTCAAGCGAACGTCTGCTGCGGCAGTGAATCCGTTTGCAAAATAATGTACGCCCTCGGCATAGACAGTCGAACCGCCCTGGTCCGGATGCGTTGCATCTTCCTTGGAACCGATGATGCGGTCCTTTACCGCGTAGAAACCGAAGTTAAAATACGAACGCGAATTCGCACGCGAACGGAAGTCCAATCCGTAACCGACACCTCGGGATGAGTAGAGATCTGCTCTTACCGTAACATCCGCCGAACGACCAAGCGTCTTGAAGTAAGCACCCGAAACACGAAGTCCTTTGTTTCCTGAAAAGCTGAACGTCGGCGTAAGAAAACCCGAGGCACGATCACGCTTCTTGATCGGTATAGAAGCGAACGGGACCGGCAGGATAGTGATGTCCTTTATCTTGAACTTGCCGTTCTTTAGTTTTACACGGTCATTGGTCTTAATGCGTGCTTCGTCCGCGGTGAACGACCATTTCGGCACCGCTTCTTCACAGGCGGTGAAAACGCCTTTCGTCACGACCACTTCATCCAGAGAGACGCGTTCGACCTTCTCGGCGGTAAAGTAGATCACCGTTCCGTCGTTGGTCTGATTGGTGAAGCCGGTCGAATCTTCGAACACGCCTAGCTTGGTCTTGTAGTTCCAGGTAGCCGTAGCTCCGGTGATACGCTGGTCGTCGCCCTGGTCAAATACGACGCTGCCTTCGGCGATCATTTTATTCTCGGCTTCGATGATGGTGATCTTATCTGCCTGGAGGCGATAGATGCCGAACCGCACATCGACATTACCGGTGTGCACGACCACACGCTTGCCGGATTCGCCCTCGACCGTCTGCTGGCTGGAATAGACGACGACCTCGCCGTCACCGCCTTCGGGCGTGATGGTTGGTTTCTTTTGACCGGGAACGGCGGCCTGTTCTTGAGTTATGGGATTGATGTTCGGAGTATCGGTGATCGGGTTCGCAACGCGGCGGTCCACCGGATTGGTCTGCTGGCCTGAAACCGCAAGTACCGATAGACAGATCAATGCCGAAAAATAAAAAACTCGCCGAAAATGCATCGAGAATCCCGAGGGGGTAAATGAATGCTAACACGAAATCCCAACAACCTTAAAACGTTGTGGTAAACTTCGCTTTACGGGATGGAAAACGGGTTAAATACGTCGAAACAAAAGGTTTTGGTCGTCGAGGACGAGGAGCTGATGCGGAATATTCTCCGCACGCTGCTCGAAGACGAGGGCTATGAGGTCTTCACGGCCGATAGTTCCGAGGCCGCTTTGAAAGTCTTCCCCGAAAC
This sequence comes from uncultured Chloracidobacterium sp., assembly GCA_964436265.1. Taxonomy (GTDB): domain Bacteria; phylum Acidobacteriota; class Blastocatellia; order Pyrinomonadales; family Pyrinomonadaceae; genus OLB17. Next base: position 2,004 of record CAYTDJ010000226.1, read on the forward strand.
GGTCATAGACGTTACATTGACCGACATAAAGATGTCCGGAATGGACGGCCTTACGCTGCTCGACCGCATAAAGGCGATCGACGAACACGCATTGGTGATCGTTATGACGGCTTTTTCGTCGGTCGATTCGGCCATAGCCGCACTTCGCAAAGGTGCGTACGATTACATCACGAAGCCGTTCGTCAATGAGGACCTTCTGCAGACCGTAAGGAACGCTATCCGTAATCGAGAACTTTTCAGCGAGAACCGTGCTCTTCGGCGTGAACTGAACCGCAGAGGCAATTTCGCCGATATCATCGGTTCGAGCGATAAGATCCGGAAAGTGTTCGACCTCGTAGGAAAGGTCGCAGACACCAATGCCAATGTCCTTATCACAGGTGAAAGCGGAACAGGAAAGGAACTGATCGCACGAGCGATACATTTCAACAGCAGCCGTTCGGCAAAGCCGTTCCTCGCCGTCAACTGCGGTGCATTGCCGGAGTCGCTGTTGGAAAGCGAACTTTTCGGACACACGAAAGGCTCATTCACAGGTGCGATAGCAGACAAGAAAGGCCTCTTTCGTTCGGCTGACGGCGGTACGATCTTCCTTGACGAGATCGGCGAAATGCCGTTACCGCTGCAGGTTCGCTTGCTTAGGGCATTGCAGGAACACGAGGTGACGCCGGTCGGTTCGTCGGTTCCTGTGAAGTTCGATGCACGGATCATAGCCGCAACAAATCGCGATCTGGAACAAGAGGTCGAAGCCGGCAATTTTCGCGAAGACCTTTTCTATCGGCTTAATGTAATCGAGATAACGCTGCCCCCTCTGCGTGAAAGACGAGAAGATATTCCTGCGTTGGCACGCCATTTCGTTTCGAGAGTTGCGGAAAAGCAAAGCACGGTTGAGAAGGCGATTTCTGACGAAGCGATGAACGCCTTGCGAAATTACCATTGGCCGGGAAATGTCCGCGAACTCGAGAATGTGATCGAGCGTGCATTTATACTCAGCAGTGATGAGATAACGACGAGCGACCTTTCTGCGAAGATCAGCAATTCGTCTATAGCAGTTTCGGGGAACGAAACTGATACACTCTCGCTCGAACAAATGGAACGCAGGCATGTACTTGAAACGCTTCGATCTACAGGCGAAGACAAAGTTGCTGCCGCAAAGATACTCGGCATCGATCTCTCGACGCTTTACCGCAAACTGAAACGATACGAGGAGCTTTAATTATTTGGAGCTTAATTCGATGACGAAGAAGTCGGTTCCGTCGATGCGTGAGATCGTTCCTTGTTCGAACGGGGCCTGATAAAGGTCGTTTGCCGGATAAGCCGTACCCTCAACTGATGAGCCGCCCGCACTCTCTCCCTGGGCTACAAGCTCTGCCGGAAACCAATCCTCGACCTGAACTTCCTTGGGTGCTCCCGGCGAACGCGTGGAAAGCTGTTCGGTCAGCTTCTTGGCATCTTCAGGTGAAAGGCGAAATACTGCCGTGAGCGTCTTTTTAACGTCGTCTTTTTTCCACGCAAGGTCCTCGGTTTCCCATGCGAAATTGATCAGCATTCCGAGCTCTTCGGCATTGGTGTTAGCTTTGTTCTGAGTGGCGGCTGCCGTACGTGAATTCGAATTAGTGCCCGGAGAGTTGGCTGTGCCTTGCGGGCTTCCGCACGCAGACAACATGACACCTGCAACGATCAATGTGAGGATGGCCAAAGGCCGGAAAAAATGCATTGCCCAATATTAGAAATTATGGCGGTTCATTGCAATTCGCGTAAAATATCTTCGCAAAAACGTTTCGCCATATCGTCAAGACTCTTATGTGTACTTATATCGTAAAAGCCGCACTGATCCTGATGCTGATCTTCACGGCATCTGTTGCAATTTACCCCCAAGCGTCGGGCCCGAAGGCCGCCGTGATGGCGTTCTACAAATATGACCGGTCGCACTCGCAGGTTTTCAACCGCCGAAACATCGATGCACGCAAACAGTGGTTCGGCACCGAGCTTTATAAACTGTTAATAAACGAACTTGCCAGAGAAAAAGCCTATCTAGCGAAAAACCCGACCGACAAACCGCATTTTGGCGACGGGCTTCCCTTTCAGCCACTCGATGAAACATGCGACCTGAACGGCAAGAGCTATCGACGCACGATCTCTTACGGTCAGGTCACGGTCAAAGGCGATCTTGGCAACGTCGATGTCTATTTCAAATATCCGAAAGGCTGCAATCTCCCCGACATCCTCTATGCCGTGAACATGAGCAAAGAACGCGGCCGATGGCTGATAGACGACATTCGCTACATCGCCGACAACACTTCGCTCGTCGAGGACCTGAACAGAAAGGAATACTGACTGGGGCTGCCATCGTCCCGATGGCCATAAGTCGAAGGCAAAAATCAGCCCGATTCGTAAGTCTGGCGAGCGGGACGCTCACCGCTACAGTCGGCTTATGATAAAATTCTGGTTTATACATCTATAACGTATGACACCAGAGATCAAAGAAGCCTTAACGGAAGCCGAAGCAGAAAAGCAGCGTTGGGAAGCCGAAACGCTCGGCAAAGTTCTCGAAAAAACGCCTGAACGCAAGCAAAAGTTCGAAGGCGTCTCGCTTGAACCGGTCGAGCGGCTTTACACCGAAGCTGACAGCGAAGGCATCGACGTCGGGTTTCCCGGCGAGTTCCCCTACAAACGCGGCATACACCCCACCGGCTATCGCGGCAAGCTCTGGACGATGCGGCAGTTCGCCGGTTTCTCTTCGCCTGAGAACACCAACGCACGCTTCAAGTATTTGATGGAACACGGCCAGACAGGATTGTCCGTGGCTTATGATCTTCCGGCTTTGATGGGCCTCGATGCCGATTCGCCGCTGAGCGAAGGCGAGGTCGGCAAATGCGGAGTCGCGGTTTCGTCGCTTGCCGATTTCGAGGTTCTTTTTGACGGCATTCCGCTTGATGCCGTAACCGTCTCTCAGACGATCAACGCACCTGCTCCGATCTTCCTTGCGATGTACCTGGTCGTCGCGGAAAAGCAGAAGGCAGACTTCAACAAGATCTCCGGCACGCTCCAGAACGATATCCTGAAGGAATACATCGCACAAAAGGAGTGGATCTATCCGATCAAGCCGGCTATGAAACTCGTGATCGACACGTTCGAAT
>CAYTDJ010000227.1:0-5127 GCA_964436265.1 uncultured Chloracidobacterium sp.
GGGAACGCGACTTCAGGATCGGGAATCGACCGGTTGGGTCAGAGGAAGACGCTCTACGACGCACTTACTGGAAAGGCCGAGGTCAAAGACATCGTTCTACCGACAGAAATGCCTACAATGTGGGTGTTGCCGTCGGATAAAAACCTTGCAGGGATCGAGATCGAACTTGCAGATGATCCAGATAGAGCAAACGTACTTAAACGACTCCTTGACCCCATAAGAGACTATTTTCATTACATTATCGTTGATTGCCCGCCAAGCCTTGGAATTCTGACCGTGAACGGTCTAACAGCGGCCGATTCCCTTTTGGTGCCCATACAATGCGAGTATTTCGCTCTTGAAGGAGTAACCGAACTCTTTGAGACCCTGGCGCGCCTCAAGCGGGAGCTTAATCCCAACCTGACTATCGAGGGTCTGCTTTTGACCATGTATGACGAGCGAACAAACCTTTCTACCGCCGTGGCCAAAGATCTGCGTGATTTTTACGGTCCGCAAGTGCTAAAAACAGTGATCCCCCGGAATGTCCGTCTTGCGGAGGCTCCGAGCTTTGGAAAGCCAATAATTCTATATGATATTCGGTCACGCGGCGCAGAAAGTTATATCGAACTTGCAAAGGAGATCTTAAGCCATGGCTAGACAACCACTCGGACGGGGTTTGAGCGCCTTATTGGGAGATGCCCCGGCCGAAAAAGATCATGTTTCCGTGAACGAGGTCGACATCGATCTTGTTGAACCAAACCCGGAACAGCCGCGCAGTCGGTTTCTCGATTCTGCTATCGAGGAGCTTGCGCAATCGATACGGGTCAACGGGATCGTACAACCGGTGGTCGTTCGTCAGAAAGGTAAAAAGTACCAGATAGTTGCCGGAGAGAGGCGTTGGCGGGCAGCCCAACGTGCCGGTTTGAGGCGGCTTCCCGTCACGGTCAAGGAGATCGCCGACGATAAACTTCTTGAGATCGCCCTGATCGAAAACATCCAGCGGCAGGAACTAAACCCTGTTGAAGAAGCTCGTGCGTACCGCAAACTTATTGATACCATTGGACTTACACAGGACGAACTGTCTCAGCGCGTCGGTAAGGAACGCTCTTTGATAGCGACCTCCCTGCGTCTGTTGAAACTACCGGTCGATATTCTCGAACTTCTTGAGGAATCAAAACTGTCCGCGGGACACGGAAGGGCTTTACTTCTCTCCGAGGACGTATCGGTCCAGCGACAGATCGCACGCGCTGTGATCGAAAAGGGTTTGAGCGTACGCGAAACGGAAAGAATGGTGAAATCAAAGAGTTCGCCGAACACAACTGTTGCAAAGACTACAGTTAACGCACCAAAAGACCCTAATATCCGACATGCTGAAACAAAGTTAATGCGTGCGTTAGGGACTAATGTAAGAATATCGTCGAAGGCCGCTGGAAAGGGTGGCCGCATCGAGATCGAGTATTACACAACCGAAGATCTCGATCGTATCTACCAGCGTTTGATAAACACAAAGGAGGTGTAAACCGTTGCACGAGAAGCGTTTAACGGAAATGGTCGATTGTGCGGGTTGAGTGGCTAAACTCGCCCCGGGCGACCTTGCTCAAGTCTTGAGCAAACTTCCGCGTCAATCAAGCGAAAATGTGATCGTAGGTTTCGATACAGCCGACGACGCGGGTGTTTTTCGCCTTTCCGACGACCTTGCGCTAGTTCAAACGGTCGATTTCTTTACGCCTGTCGCCGATGATCCGGAAGTTTACGGCCAGGTCGCTGCGATAAATTCTCTGAACGACGTCTATGCGATGGGGGGAAAGCCGATATCGGCACTTTCCATTGTCTGCTATCCGCAGAAAGGCGATTGGGATGTTCTTGCTTCAATTCTCGCCGGAGGCCAAAAGGCAATGATCGAAGAAGGTGTGGTCGTGATCGGCGGACACTCGGTCGATGACAAGGAGATGAAGTTCGGCTATGCCGTGACCGGCGTAATTCACCCCGACAAAGTGATAACCAACGGAGGTGCAAAGCCGGGCGATGTTCTGATCCTGACCAAACCGATCGGCACGGGAGCCATCAACACGGCCGTTAAGAAAGGCGTTGCGTCTGAATCAACGATCGCCGCGGCTATCAAAGCGATGACGACCTCGGCTGCGTCGGCATCAAAGGCAATGGTCGAATGCGGTGCGCATTCCTGTACAGACATAACTGGTTTTGGCCTCATCGGCCACGCATTTGAAATGGCAAAGGCGAGCGACGCGACATTTCGCATTGATCCATCAAAGGTGCCGCTTCTACCCGACGTGATCGAACTGATAGAGATGGGTATGCTCACCCGCGGCGACAAGAACAATCGCGTTTATGTCGGCGACACGGTTAAGATAGATGAGAGTGTCGGGAAATCAATGCAGAGTGCATTGTTCGATCCGCAAACCGCCGGCGGTTTGCTGATCAGCCTACCGGAGGCCACGCTTAGCAAGTTCATTGAGTTGATCCCGGATGCGGTTGTGATCGGCCGCGTCCATGAAAAGGGCGAATTTCTGATAGAAGTCAATTAACGTGTTTCTTTTTATATTCGAATCCCTCGGAACATCGGAGCTGTTGCTAATCGGCATAGTTGCGCTTATTTTCCTCGGGCCGCGCCGGTTGCCTGAGATCGCGAGAAAGATCGGCAAGATGATGGCAGAGTTTCGCAGCACTGCCAACGAATTTAAGGAAACGTGGGAGCGCGAAGTCGATCTGGAAGAAGAACAAAAGGCATTAGATCTCGATCTGATCGAAGAAGAAGCAGTGAAGCCTGTCGCCCGAGAAAACCGTATCCTTGGCGAAACGGCCGTATCACCAGAGATCGAAACCCCTGCGATCAAGCAGATCGACCAGGAACAATTCGAGGCTATGAAAGCCGAAAGCGGCAACGTGTCAAACGGCACTGTATCGGAAACCGACTCAACGGTCGATGAACCCGACGTTCTATCGGACAAAAGAAATTGGTTGTGAAGGAACTTGGATCCAGGCTCGACGAACACCGCGGCAACCAGATGTCGTTTCTCGAACATTTGGATGAGCTTCGACGGCGTATCGTAAATTCCGTCGTCATTATCATTGTCGCGTTTATCGGATGTTGGTTTCTATCCGGATACATTTACAACTTTCTTGCGATCCCGATCGTTGCCGCGTTGAATGAGGCAGCTCGACAGGAAGTCCCGATAGTCGGGATCGACGGCGCGTCACAAGTTAATTCGCTTCGCACCTTGAAAGCTGGTGATAAAGGTCGATATGTTTTCGACAAGCCTACAAAGTTCGGAGCGGCGGTCGTCCAAGCTGGATCGAGCGTTGACGCTATTGCTGCAGCCGATAGTGAAAACAAGCTGAACCTTTATACGGACGAACCAATCATCACGGTAAACGCGATCGTTCCCAAGGGAGTAAAGCTGCCGATCGATCTTTCGACTGCCGATTCAGCGGTCAGCGTCAACGAGAGGTTGATCGTCACGACCGCTCAAGAAAGCTTCACACTATATGTGACCGTTGCTCTTTATTCGGCGATCGCCATTTCGGTTCCTTTGCTTTTGCTGCAGGTGTGGGGCTTTATTTCGCCGGCACTTTATGCCCACGAAAAAGCATATGTCACGCCATTCGTATTGTTGTCGTCCGTGTCGTTTGTCGGCGGTGCCGCTTTCGCATATTACATTCTCTTTCCGCCAGCCGTTAAGTATTTGCTTGGCCTGGCCGAAGAATTCCGTCCTTTGTTGCGGGCAACCGACTATTTCGACCTGATCACTATCATCATGCTTGCGATGGGCCTCATATTTCAGATGCCGGCGATCACTTATGTTCTCGCACGTATCGGCCTGATCTCTGCGGGATTTCTTGTAAGAAGCTGGAAGATCGCGATCGTTGTGATACTTATAGTCGCGGCGTTTGTGTCTCCGACCGGCGACATCCCTAACATGATGCTCTTCGCCCTGCCAATGATGGTTCTTTACATATTCTCCATCTTTATCGCGTGGTTCTTTGGCAAACAGAGGCAAAAACCCGCGGAAACATAGACCGCAAAAGGACTTTTGCCACCTTTGCTCTTGTCGGTACAACCCGAAACAAGGCATTTTGCATCTTGAATATGCAGGAATATCCGTTTAAAATCACTGGTTCGATGTTTCGTTAGATTTTGAACAACGAATTTGACTGTTGGCTCGCAATTTAGCTTCAGTCATGTGATCGAAGGAGCATTTGATTTATGTCGATGAAAGTAGTTCTTAGGTCCGTTTTATTTTCGGCTGCATCGCTGACGCTTGCGGCAGGCTCGCTTTTTGCACAACCGCCGGGAAAGGACAAGGACAAAGGGAAACCTGCCGAGGACGTAAGCACTAAGGCGCGGAATGTAAAGCCTGAGCTGAAAGAAGCTTACAAACGGTGGCTGAGTACGGACGTTGACTACATAATCACCAAAGAAGAAAAGCGCGCTTTCCTTGCACTTCAAACTGACGAAGAACGCGAGAACTTCATCGAGAACTTTTGGCGTCGCCGTGACCCAAACCCGGACACCGAAGAAAACGAATATCGCGAGGAATATTACGAACGGATCGCTTACGCTAACGAGAAATTCACGTCCGGCATACCTGGCTGGAAAACCGACCGAGGCCGGATCTATATCGCCTGGGGCAAACCCGATTCGATCGAATCTCATCCGGCCGGCGGCGCATACGACCGCCCCAGCTACGAAGGCGGCGGTTCCACGACTACATATCCGTTTGAGATCTGGTTTTATCGCCATCTGGACAACGTAGGCGATGGTATCGAGATCGAGTTCGTTGACCCGACCGGAACCGGTGAATACCGCATCGCACGAAACGCGAACGAAAAGGATGCTTTGCTAATGGTTCCGGGAGCGGGAATGACAACCGCAGAGAGCCTCGGGCTATCAGACAAAGGCGACCGTATCTCCGGCCTGAACAACAACAATTCGACGTTCATGCGTGAGCAGGATATGCCGTTCCGCCGTCTTGAGATCATTACGGCACTGCAGCGTCCGCCGCAGGTCAAGTTCAGTGACCTCGCGGGCATCGCGGGCGGCGACTCGGGCGTGTTGGATAACAACCCGCTGCCTTTCGATCTGCGAGTAGATTTCTTCCGTCAATCGGACGACCGCGTCATCGCCAC
>CAYTDJ010000228.1:0-5122 GCA_964436265.1 uncultured Chloracidobacterium sp.
AAAGATCGAGCAGCAGAACTATATCGAAGGGCGTCTCGGCCTTTGAGAACGAAAGCACCTCGACAGGTTTATCATCCTCGAAGACCCGAAAGTCGGACTTTTCCAAGAGGGCGGCTTTCTGGTCAACGGCATCCGGTATGACGACATCCACTGACACAAATGCTGTCTCAATGTTCACGACCGGCTTTTCTTCCGTTTCATCGGCAGAGGCAGGCGATGTCAACGAGGCGTTGGCCGTGTTCGCCAGGTTTGCCGGATCCGAACCAACCGGTTCCATAACGGCGCGTATCAGCGGCATCCGGTAAGAGATCTCAAGAAACCGTTCGTAATTCCTGATCGGCTGCATCTTAAATTCACGCCGACGGTCGTCCACCTTAGACGGACGATCGATCGGGGCCATTACAAGAAACCCATCGCGAACATAAACCTGCGTGCCAAAAAGCTGCTTTTGGCCGACAGCCAGTCGAAGCCGATCGACGTATCCGGCCATAAGTTCGCCCGCGTCGATCTCACCTTTTCGAAACGCATCTACGACCGCCGGATAGATCTCAAGCTGCATCGAGATCGGCATTGCCTTGGAAATAAGAAACAAAAATGAATCGACGCCATCGGTACCGACAGCCGATCGGGCCGGCCAGCCGGTCGAGTTCAGGATCGAACATATCCGTGAGGTGTTAGCGTTTTGCGAGGCCTGGTATTCCTCATCCACCTTTTTGTCGTCTCTCGAATCGATGGTCGCCTTGCGGTTTATCGCCGCAAACTCTTTCCCCGCCGCCAACAGTTCGTCGTGGAGTTTCAGGTTTTCTCCAGGCTTTTCCCCTGCAGATATCTGATTTCTTATCAGAGCCAATTTTCCGGGCTGAAGGCATTTTTCCTGGGCAGAAACCGAGAGCGCAGCGGCGAGAACGAAGGCCAAAAATGCGAACGTTATTACCCAGCCAAAGCGCGCACCCTTCTCAAGAGAGAGCTTTGCTTGACAGAGCAAGCCATGGGTTTTGACGGATGCAACTGACATCAAGACTTCCGGCGACCTTCGAATTCGTATATTCCCGAGAATAAGGATTATATTCTACCGCCGCCTGCATTCCCTAGTTTTTTTGGGGAGAGGTCCCGGAAGGCCTCATTATGAATTTTCCAAACGGACGAATTTTAGGCTATACATTTTTAGATTTTTGCCGATAATGAACTCGTACCTGAACTCCTCCCTAAAACTGATGCGTTCACCTTCACGTCGAGAATTCCTAAGTTCGGCGATTTGCTTTTCGCTCAGCTCACTTTTGCCGGGCCGGATATTTCCGTCCGATGCGAAGAATAGCCGGGATCTTCAATTGCTCGTTGTCGGCGATTCGCTCATCTGGGGGCAGGGCCTCGAAGAAAAAGATAAGTTCTACACGCTCGTTAAAAACTGGCTAGAAACCGAAGCGTTCGGGTCGCCAAGGAATGTCTCTATGAAACTCAAGGCACATTCTGGTTCGACGCTGAAGTTTCATCCGGACGAGGCCGAGGCACACCGAAAGGCGAATCGCGACGAGACCTTCCCGTACAAACCGGAGGTCAACGTTGCCTTTCCGAGTATTTGGAAGCAGGTCGAAGTTGCGGCTGATGAGTATGCGAAAGAGGGCAATGGCGGTGCCGACCTCGTGATGCTGACCGGGAGCATTACCGATATTTCAGTAGCGGGTATTCTCGATCCGTTTGGGAAAGACGATCTTCTTCGCGACGAGATCAGGAAGTATTGCTTCCAACATATGTTCGACGTTCTCGAACTTATCGCAACGAAATTTCCGGCTTCGACCATCGCGGTCATTGGCTATTACCCGATGATCTCGCCGAAGACGCCCTCGAGTAAGCTTTTTAACGTCTGGCTTGAATCTTCCGAATTCCCAAGGCCGCTGAAACCGCTTGCCAATAACGTTCTCACCCGGCAGTTTCTCTGGTCAGTACGAAAAAAGGCGTTGAAACGATCGCGGATCTGGGCCGAAGATTCAGTTCGGCACATGACGGCAGCGGTCGATCGGCTGAACGAAAGGGCCGGTAAGCCGCAAGCGATATTCATACCGTCCCCGATCACGGAAGATACGGCATACGAAACGCCGAATACGCTTCTCTTCCGGCTCATGAAGAAAGGCCGTACGGAAGATCCTCTGTTCGAATCTCGCGGAGCGGAATGCCGCGCATCGCTGGCTGAACTGAAAAGCTCGACCGGACTCAAGTATCCGGTTCGAATGTGCGAGATCGCCGCCATCGGCCACCCGAATCCTGCTGGCTCGCGGGCATATGCCGAGGCTATAAAGACTGCCTTGAGATCTATTCTCACGAAAGGCCGAACGGGTTCAACCGCTATCTGATATCCATCTGTTCCGCCGGCGACCCTGCCGACGCCTATCGATCTCGACCTTGCGTCAACTGCATCTAGCCTGCGAAAATAATAGATTGGCGTTATGAAGATAGCGGTAGCAATGAGCGGCGGCGTCGACAGTTCGGCGGCGGCCGCGTTATTAAAGGAGCAGGGGCACGAACTCGTCGGCTTCACGATGCAGCTGTGGAATCAGCGCCGCGGCATCAGCGTCGACGAGAACGGCGAGCCGCTGCCGTCGCGATGTTGTTCGCTCGATGACGTTTATGACGCCCGCCGCGTGGCTGGAAGCTTGGGCATTCCGTTCTACGTTCTCAATCTTGAAAAAGACTTTGAACATGACGTTGTCGAGCCGTTCGTTCAAAGCTATCTTTCCGGCGAAACCCCGATCCCTTGCGTTGCCTGCAACTCACGTCTGAAATTCGCGTCGCTCGACCGCATGGCAGTGAGTTTAGGCTGCGAAAAGGTCGCGACCGGCCACTACGCCCGAGTCGAGTATGACGAAACTGCGAACCGCTACCGCCTTTTCCGCGGAAAAAACCATTGGAAGGACCAAAGCTATTTCCTTTGGGAATTGACGCAGGAACAGCTTTCGCGTGCGTATTTTCCGCTCGGCGAAATGCTCAAAGAAGAGGTCCGCGACATCGCCCGCGAGGCGAATCTCTACACTGCCGAAAAACAAGAATCGCAGGAGATCTGCTTTGTCCCGGACGGCAAGTATTCCGAGTTCATTGACCGATACCTTGATCACGAAAACAGACTGGATGAAATGCCCGCCGCCGGCGAGATCGTCAATACTTCCGGTGAGACCGTCGGGTCGCACACAGGGATCCATCGCTACACCATCGGCCAGCGTCGCGGACTCGGCATCGCGAACGAAAAGCCGCTCTACGTCGTTCAGATCGAACGCGCAAAGAACCGGATCATTGTCGGTGAAGCGGACGAACTCGAATCGGTCGAATTCATCGCGAAAGGCGTGAATTGGGTCGCTTTCGACGAGCCGACCGAGCCCGTCCGCGCTCTGGTCAAGGTGCGATACAGACATGATCCGGCGGTTGCAACTATCTATCCGCTGGATCTGGAAGATGCGGACGACGGCGTCCGCGTTCCGCGAGTACGGATCGTTTTCGACGAACCGCAGCGTGCGATCACACCCGGCCAGGCGACCATCTTCTACGACACCGCGACAGGCGAAGAGGTCGTGGGCGGCGGCTGGATAGTAAAGAATTGATCAGGAGTCTTATGCCAAAACCAAAAAAACGGCCGAGTAAATCGGCTAAAGCGGCTCAGAAGATAGTCAATGACTCGAAGTTGTTGACCGCTAAGACAGATAGGGAATCGCAGAGCGGTTCTGAGTTCAAAGCGTCGGTCGTGACGCCTCGAACCAACAAAGCGGCAAACAAACCTCGCCCGGACAAGAAACGCGGTTAGCCGGTTGATGACCAAGTCCGAACTTCGAAAACTCTATCTCGAAAAGCGAAAGGCTCTGACCGCCGGAGAGGTTGCGGAGATGAGCTTGCTTATAGCCGACCGCCTATTCACGTCGTTCGATCTGCGCGCTATCAAAACGCTCCATTGCTTTATATCGATCTCTAAGTTCAACGAGATCGATACGTCGATAATCTTTCAAAAGATCTGGAACGACTTCCCAAACATTGATACGCTCGCGCCGCGAATGGATCGTTCGATCGACGAGCTTGAACATCTTCCGTACACGGATGCGTCGGAGATGATCGAAAACTCATGGGGCATTCGCGAACCCGCAGGCACGCAAAAGGCCGACCCCAAAAAGATCGACCTCGTGCTTGTACCTCTACTTTGTTTTGACGAACGCGGGTTTCGCGTCGGCTACGGAAAGGGCTACTACGACAAGTTCCTTGCACGCTGCCGGCCCGATTGCCTAAAGATCGGCATAAGTTTTTTCCCGCCCGTCGACCGGATCGACGACATTCACGCAGGCGATATTCCCCTCAACTGGTGTGTAACTCCGGACCGCGTTTACCGGTTTGAAGCACAAAGGTAAAGATGATTCTGAACAGGATACACAGGATCTACAGGATATCGAGATGCCATCTCCAAAACTCGGACGGTTTGCATATCTCACATACCATCCTGTTTATCCTGTAAATCCTGTTTGAATCCTTCCTTATTTCGATTGCAGGATATCCCTGATCTCAGTCAGCAGTGCTTCCTGCGGCGGCGGAGGCGTGGCTGCCGCCAGCTTAGCGAAATAGTTCATCGCCAATTTTGCTATGATGAACATAACAAAACCCACGATCACGAAAGTGATAAGATCGCTGATAAGTTGTCCATAACGAAGAAGCGGTGCTCCGCCCTTAACGGCGGCGTCTATTTGTTCAGGTGTCGCGCCGGCGCCTAGCTTTCCGCTCAGATCATAAAACTTCGTTTTGAAATCCATTCCGCCTGTGACCATACCAACGAGCGGCATGATGATGCCTTCGGTAAAGGTCGTCACGATCTTGCCGAACGCCGCACCGATGATCACGCCGATCGCCAGATCAAGCACATTGCCGCGCGCCAAAAACGCCTTGAAATCGTTCCACATAGAAACTCCTCCCCTGAATTGAAATTTGAAAAAACCGGTAGCGCCAATGAGTATATGCCGTTCCGTATGGCTAAACAAGAAAACAAAAAAGGCAGGAATGTCATCCCGCCTTCGATCACAACCTTTACCGCGAAACTACACCGTCGCGGTTTCGCTCTTTTCGTCTTCTGCATCATCATCGTCATCATCATCTACGGCAG
>CAYTDJ010000229.1:0-5115 GCA_964436265.1 uncultured Chloracidobacterium sp.
TTGTCGCGGAGTCGTTCGGCGGCCGCGAGGTTGCAGGACGACGCCGGTTCGCAGAATACTTTCAAGCGTTCGGCGATGTAGATGATCTCGTTTACGGCTTCGGCGTCGGTCACGACCGTGACGCTTTCGAGATGGTCCTGAACGAGGCGGAGCGTGCGATCTGTAACGGCCGGTGCACCGAGCGTCTTGGCGATCGACGTGATCGCGGGAAGCTCGACGACGCGGCCGGCCGCGAGGGCCTGTGCCATCGCGTCGGCACCGACGGTCTCCGTGCCAAAGACGCGGACGGTTTCTGTTGCGGACGGGGGCGTCCGCGTTCCACCTTTAACTGCGATCGCGACCCCGGCAGCGAGGCCGCCGCCGCCGATGCTGGCAAAAACGTCGGTGACCTGCGGGCAATCTTCGAGGATCTCGAGGCCGACGGTTCCTTGCCCGGCGATAACGAGTTCGTCATCAAACGGGTGAACGTAGGTTTTGCCCTCGGCGACGTAGCGCTCGACTTCTGCAAAAGCCTCGGCGATATTAGGCAGAAGTTCGATCTTGGCACCATATCCGCGTGCGGCGTCGAGGTAATTCTGCGGCGTGTTTGCAGGCATCAAGATCAGCGATTCGACGCCGAGCGTCGTTGCCGCATATGCAACTCCCTGTGCATGATTGCCGCCGCTTACCGCGACCACGCCTTTTGATCGCTGATCATCCGTCAATGAGATCATTTTGTTAAATGCTCCGCGAGGTTTGAACGAACCGGTCTTCTGAAAAAGTTCGTACTTTATGTAAACGTTCGTTCCGAGACGGCGGCTGAGCGTTTCGCTGCGTTCGAGCGGTGTGCGTTTAATGTATGGCTCGATGTTCTTTCGGGCTTGCTGGATGTCGGCGTATGTGATCATGGAAGTTGAGTTTAATGATTAGAGTTTTTCAACGCAAAGTCGCTATAAACCAAATACGCAAAGGAACGTCATTACCGGACGTTGTGTTTGAAGGAGCGATTGGACGATAGCACTTATGGTGACTGTGGGTAGCCTCATTTTCATTGCTTTTTAAGGAAGATAGGATAAGCTAATCGGCAGGCACCGATTCGAATTATTTGTCGTGTTAGTTACCGATCTCTTTATCATTGTTTTCGAGATCGGTGTACACAGCGAAGCCGCCTGAGATGGCAGGCCGTATTGATATTTAATGAAAAGATTTACCCTTTCTCTCGCATTTTCTTGTTTGTTGCTACTGGTGCTTACATTTTGGCTTTTCGGGCCAAACGTGAAGGCGAAAGAAGACCCGGTACTTACGCTTTTGAATCTGCCCGCACCGCCACCGCCTAATCCGCTGGTTGGCGTTCCGACAGGCACCCGTCCAAATTCATTCTACGACAAAGAGGCTCCGCCGCCGGACAATGCTCCGATCGAAGACCTTTTGGAATATTGGTCCCGGCAAAGCGTGGGATATCAGGATCTCGGCTACAACCCAAAGCCCTCTGACACGGTGATGAACCGATTGCTCGGCGAGATCGAAAAGGACCCGAAACGCATCAGCGATTTTCTCAACGTGATGCAAGACGATAAGCGCGGGGCCGATCTTGCACGCGATATCTATAAGAAGCTTTTGAATGCAACAAGTGATGAAGATCGCGAATTGAAAAGGACGTTGAGGCAGTGGCTGACGCGAAACACCGACGAATTCAGCGACGACCTTGCCAAGGTCGCCGCCACGGTTCGTGACACGGGCGAATACGTAAACAACCAAGACGAACTGCTCGCATTGACGAGGGTCGATTGGGAAAAGGCGGGCCCGATCGTGAACCGGCTGTACAACGATGGGTCTCAGAAAGTCTCTAAAGTACTGGCGACCTGGGCGTTGTACCGGCGTGCATTGGAGAGCGGTTCGGTCGGCGATACCGACAGATATCGAGACGAATTAAAGGCCGTCGTTGAGAATAAAGAAGCGACCGATGCAATGCGTGACCTTGCACTCGATGCCCTCGTTAAGGAAAAGGATTGGAGCGGCCGCGACGAATGGTATTACTCACTGCTTGGCGACGAAACGCTGCATGAACTAACGGTCGATGGCCGTGTTTACACGGGCCTTACGACGATCATGTATTATTCGCCGGACGACCGGTACGTGGACCGGATGCTGCAATACGCAGGCAGCGGTGATATCTGGGTTCGAACGGCGGCGGTAAAGAACCTGATGCTGCGGCTCGCACGGCTGGGGGATTATGAACGCAACAAGAAGCTGAAAGCCGACATCGTTCAGGCTGTATTGCCATGGCTTTCAGACCCAAAATGGATCAAGTCAGACCCGAGCGGGAGGCTGGAGATCGTTCGAGCCCTCCAAACCGTGAAATTGCCCGACGCGGTTCCGGCCTTGATCGCGGCACTCGACGAAAAAGAAACTACGAACACCAGGATCTATGCGGCTAACGCTGCTGCAAATGCTGCGGCGTTCGCAAATCTTGTCGCGAATGCGGCAAACTCGGCTGCTAATCGGCCTGCCGCTAACTTCATTGCAGACAACCGGTTTGGCAACATTCAAGCGCAGGTCTATTATCCGCTCCGCACCACTGCGATCTCCGCGCTCGACACACAGGCCGACGGTCGAGCGAATCCGGTGTTACGTCGGATATTGACACAGGTAGCGGATTACGAAAGGACGTCCGTGGTAAAAGCACTTCTTTCATCCGGCGGATTCACGACCGAAGAACAAGCTGAGGCGTTGGAATTTGTCGCGAAAAACGCGGGTGACCCTGATCTCGAAGTGCCCGGTGAAGACCAGCACTCGATGCAGGCAAAATCCCGCCAGGCCTTGCGATCGTCGCTGATATCGCGACGCACTGTCATCGATACGGATGAACCTGAAACGGACGATTCGGATGCGGAATTCGATACGTTTGGCAACGGCGGAAATAACGATGCTGAAGAAACATACACGATCACCAATTCGTCGACTTACGAAGGCCCGGAAACGACGCCGTTGACGGCAAACGAGGTGAAGTTCCTTGTCGGATCACAACTCGTCTCGACCGAGAATGTCGGTGACGACCTAGTTCGGATCGTTGCGGACCGGATCACGCAAAACGAAAAACGCGATCCCATGATCGCGGATTCATTGCGGCAGATCATGATCGGTTGGAACGGCAGGGCTGTGAATACCTTGCTTCTGCGAGACCTTAAGTCCGGACGGGTGGAACCGGACGCCGTCCTCAAACTGCTCGGCATTAGAAAGCAGCTTCGTGCAGAGCAGTCGAACGATATTACCGACCTGCGAACCGGGAGTGCGGCCGCTCTCGGTTTGATTCCGTGTCTATCAGAAGACGCTCCCGCGTTCGAGAGCATTTTGGACAGCGGAGCCGAGTATTCAAAGATCGTAATGCTCTCGTGTGCGCGTTTGATAAGAGCTCCGTTGGGTGTTCCGAAGGTCTCGATGCTGTTGAAGAGTCCTAATAAAATGCTTGCGCTTGCCGCCGAGCGTTATCTTGAGAGCGAAGATTCGCCGGAAGCGCGTAACGCTGTCCTCGCCATGTACCCGGGAAAAGCAAAGATCCTCGGGGCGACGACCACTTTCGAGGTGAACGGGACCAGAGTTACCGCGGGTAAGTACCTTTCGGAACTCTTCGCTTCGGTCGATCCGTATTTCGCGTCATCGGAATATGTGTATTACACGTTCGGATACGAGGCTGACTTCTCCGATATGGAGAAACGCTTGCAGAGAGAGGTCACAACAAAACCTGAACTGCTTGGCGTTTATGCTTACAAAGACAACTATGTGCATATGTACGCTGACCGCGCGGTGTTCAGTTGGTCGAACGATCCGGCAAGATACCGCGAACGAGTTTTAGAGGAGAATGAGTTCGAGAATCTTAAGAACTACCTGGCGCATTTTAATGTTGATCAGCTTCCCCCATTCCTGGCGTGTAACTCGGAATGCGAATCAGGCGAACTCCTGATGATCGGCCGCAACGGCGGCAGGCGGGTGTTTGTAAAGACGGGCGACCGCAAACCGGAGTTCTTCGCCGGTCTTGACGAGATATTTGAAGCCATGCGGCAACGCCCGGGAAAGCTGAAATACTGGGCGGGTGAGAATGTACCCGGCCTTGAGGTCCTGTTTGCAGACGAAACCAAGCTTGCCGAGACCGTATGGAAAAACGGATCGGACCTGCGGGTTTTGATCACAGACGACGAACAGGAAAAGGCAGTGCAGCGAGAACTCGACAAGCTTTCTCAGGAAGCACAGGAGACTGAAACTGAGGATTCGGACGCACAGTACGCACGCATATTCAAGATGCGCGAGTCGAGAAAATACGAGAGCTACGGCTGGTTCACGTTGAACGTCGATGGTCTCGGCGGTCCGACACTGCAACCTTCTGAAGCCGAATTTTTGCCTGTAAAGGACGGTTTCAATCCATCCGCGGAATTCGGGCAATGGAAGGCAAAGGCGGCTTCTTTCGAGATAAGGGCGGACGATACGGGCTTGTATCGTATTTCCGGCGGCCGGTCTGTGAAGCTGCGTAACGGGAATTACAGTGACGCCGTTGTTACGACAAACGGACGATGGGTCGTTGCGTCTTACTATGACGACGAAACGGGAATGTCACTGGTCCGCATCAATTTGCTTACAGGTAAATTATTCAAAATAAATTCCGACGAGATCGGTTGGGCGAAAGCGATCTGTTATGTTCCATCGATCAATCGGATGCTCGTAACTAATTTTGGCGAGGATGATCATCACGAGGGCGAAGACGAATCTTACAATGCGGCTGCGGAAGACAACGGGCGGGGATATTATTTTCTGGATCCTGATACGGGACTTGTGACGCCGACGCCTGGCGAAGTGAGGCCGCTCGCGCAGCAAACGTTTCGCTCATTGCAGCAGACCGGAACACCGGGCGAATTTTGGGCGGCGTTACCGAGGGGAAAAGCCGGTACGATCTTCGGGATCTACAGTTCGAGGACCTTTACTTTGAAGCCTTTGTTGAAACTACCCAAAATAATATTCGACAGCACTCAAATGTGGGTCGACGCGGCGGAAAGCAAGGCCTATTTTGTGTATCAGGGCCACGTGTTGTCGGTCCCGTTTTCGATACAGGCATCGCCGACTCGCCCGCGTTGAACGTCGACCCAA